>NZ_JBEOXS010000049.1:0-53966 GCF_040296705.1 Streptomyces sp. NPDC002055 | reverse complement strand
GTGAACCGGTGCACCTGGAAGCCGCGGTGGTGCTCCAGGTCGACGAGCCCCTGCACGGAGAGGTCGACGAGCGCCCCGCGCCCCGGGCCCGCGCGCGGGGCGGCGGGGCGCTCCCGGCCGCTGAGCGCCGGGCGTTGCTCGGCGGCGGGCGTCTCCGGCGGTGGACACCGGTGCTGAGCCCGCGCAGCGCAGCGGCCCGTACGGGGAGGGCGCAGGCGGATGCCCGAGGGTGAGTTCCGTCCGGTGTACCACCCGGCCGGCCACGACACCGCGCTCCGGGTCGCCATGGACGACCTCCGCGCCGGGCGCTGGCTGTCGATGCGGAATCTGCTGGCCGACACGCCCACCTGGGCCCTGTGGACGCAGCGGACCCAGATCCTGGCCGCCGGAGCCGCCGGGTCCGATGTGGTGCAGGCGTGGCGCTCGGAGGAACCGCGCAGCGTCGCCGCGGCGGTGATGGCCACCCGGGTGGCGGTGGAACGGACGCTCCGCGCCCACCGGGAGGGCCATCCGCGCACCGGCGAGCTGTGGCGGGAGGCCTGGGAGAGCTGCCGGGTGACGGCGCACACCGCGCCGGAGGACCCGGTGCCCTGGGTGTGCCTGCTGGCCCTGGCGCGGCTCGATCCGGAGCAGCAGTCGCCGGAGCACCGGGTTCCGCCGCCGGGTCCGATGCTCTTCCCGGGCCCCTGGGGGCTGTTGGCGGAGGCCGGCCGGCGCGACCCGGGCAACCGCGAGGCCCACCACCGGATGCTGCAGTTCTACTGCGTGCGGCAGGCGCACCGTTCGCTGTCGGAGGCGGTCGCGTTCGGCCAGTGGGCGGCCTCCTCCGCTCCCGGGGGATCGCCGTTGCTGGCGCTGCCGCTGTACGTCCGGGTCGAGCGCTACCGGATGGAACAGGGCCACGAGAAGGCGCTCGATCTCCACTGGGTCGCGGAGGACGCCACCCGGGACGCCCGCCGGGCCCTGCACGGCTGGTTCGACCGGACCACGCCGGAAGCCTGCTCACTGCTGGATCTCAACCACCTCGCCCACGCCCTGTGGGGCGCCCTGCAATTCGGTGACGCGGCACGGGTGTTCCACGCGCTGGGGCCCTACTGCACCGCTCTGCCCTGGGCGTACCGCACCCCGGAGCCGGGCGGCAGCGAGGCCGCTCAGGAGCTGTTCCTCCGGGCCCGCGCCCGCTGCCTCGCCGCCGGGGGCGCCCCGGATCCGCACCGATGAACCGCCGTCCCGCCCCCGGCGGCCGACCCCCGGGCGGCGGACTCCCCGACGGCCCCGCGCTCCCGCCGAGTTCGCCGGCCCGGCCCCCTTCCCACCGATTCCCACCGACCCACGGAGGTGCACCGATGCCGCGCACGGCATGGTCAGACACGGACCAGGCCCCGCAGCGGGACGAGGAACAACGGCTGCGGGAGCTCGGCTACCAGCCGGTTCTCGCCCGCCGCATGGGAAGCTTCGGCAATTTCGCCATCAGCTTCTCCGTCATCTCGATCCTGTCCGGCTGCATGACGCTCTACGGCTTCGGGCTGAACACCGGCGGCCCGGCGGTGATGCTGTGGGGCTGGGCGGGCGTCGGGGTGTTCGTCCTGTTCGTGGGCCTGGCGCTGGCCGAGGTGACCAGCGCGTACCCGACGTCCGGCGCCCTCTACTACATGGCGGACCGGCTCGGCGGCCGCACCTGGGGCTGGTACACCGGCTGGCTCAACCTGCTCGGGCTGCTGGGCGCGATCGCCGCGATCGACTACGGCGCGGCGCTGTTCACCGGCGCGTTGCTGAACCTCCAATGGGGCTTCGATCCCACCCCGGGGTCGACCATGGTCGTCTTCATCTGCATCCTGCTGCTGCACGCCGTGCTGAACCTCTTCGGGGTGCGGCTGGTCAGCGTGCTGAACTCGATCAGCGTGTGGTGGCACCTGGCCGGTGTCGCCGTGATCGTCGGCGCGCTGGTGATCGTGCCGTCGCACCACCGGTCGCCGGAGTTCGTGTTCACGGAGTTCGTCAACGACACGGGCTGGTCCAACCCGGTCTACGTCGCGGCGATCGGGCTGCTCCTGGCGCAGTACACCTTCTCCGGCTACGACGCGTCGGCGCACCTGTCGGAGGAGACGTCCAACGCGTCGGTCTCCGCCGCCCGCGGCATCGTGCGTGCCATCTGGGTGTCATGGATCGCCGGGTTCGTGCTGCTGGCCGGGCTGACGTTCGCCATCCAGGACTACGCCGGGACGCAGAACAGCGAGACCGGCGTGCCGCCCGCGCAGATCCTGCTCGACGCCCTCGGCACCGGCGGCGCCACCGCCCTGCTGCTGCTCGTCATCGTGGCGCAGTTGTTCTGCGGCAACGCGGAGGTGGCGGCGGCCAGCCGGATGGTGTTCGCCTTCAGCCGGGACAACGCGCTGCCGGGCTCGGCCCTCTGGCGGCGGGTCAGCGGACGTACCCAGACCCCGGTCCTCGCGGTGTGGCTGTCGGTCTCGGTGGCCTGCCTGCTCGCCCTGCCGTCGCTGTACTCGGCCACCGCCTACGGCGCCGTGACGGCGATCAACGTCATCGGCATCACCCCGGCCTATGCGATCCCCATCTTCCTGAGGCTGCGCGCCGGGGACCGGTTCGTGCCGGGGCCCTGGCACCTGGGCCGGTGGAGCAGGCCGGTCGGCTGGGTGGCCGTGGTGTGGGTGGCGTTCGTGACGGTGCTGTTCTGTCTGCCGCAGTCCGCGCCGGTGACGGTCGCGTCCATGAACTACGCCTCGATCGCGCTGGCCGTGGTGCTGGTGCTCGCCACCGTGTGGTGGTTCCTGGCACGCCGCTCGTACGGCACCCCGGCCGCCTACGGAACCAGCCGCGAGCAGGCGGAGATCGCGGAGGGCATCGTCTGAGCCGTTCGGCAGCGGAGACGGGGCCGGGGTGTCACCGGCGCCCCTCTCCCCCGTCTCCGCTGCCGGAGCCCGGACGTGCTCCGTCACGGCGTCGGCATATGGCCGCCGGCTGGGTCGCTCGGGGCGCACTCATTCACGGCTCCGTAGTCGTTCATGGCTCCGTAGTCGGGCAGGTCGAGGGAGCTGACCCGCTTCCCCTGCCGCAGCATCCAGTTCAGGACGGAGCGCCGGCTCAGCAGGGTGTTGCGCAGCCGGATGCCGGTCGCGGTCCGGGGCGCTAGGGCGTGTTTCGAAAGTCCCGCCTGGCCGGAGGTGTCCGGCACGCACGCTCGCTGCGTTGTCGGTCGTCGGCGCAGCCCGCTGCGCTCTCCTCCCTCCGCCTTGCGATCGCACGCACCGGACACCTCCGGCCCCGCCCTCCGGGCGGACAACGCTACTTTCGAAACACGCCCTAGCGAAGGAGTTCCTGTGGCGATCCGCGTCCTACTGGTCGACGACCAGCCGCTGCTGCGCACCGGTTTCCGGATGATCCTCGAGGCCGAGCAGGATCTCGCCGTGGTGGGCGAAGCGGGCGACGGGCTGCAGGCGCTCGACCAGGTGCGCGCGCTCCAGCCCGATGTGGTGCTCATGGACATCCGGATGCCCAGGATGGACGGCGTCGAGGCGACCCGGCAGATCACCGGTCCGGGCCGGGACGGGCCCGCCAAGGTGCTGGTGCTGACCACCTTCGACCTGGACGAGTACGTGGTGGAGGCCCTCCGGGCGGGGGCCAGCGGCTTCCTGCTGAAGGACGCGCCCGCGCACGAGCTCGTCCAGGCGATCCGGGTGGTCGCGGCGGGTGAGGCGATGCTGGCTCCGAGCATCACCCGGCGGCTGCTCGACAAGTACGCGGAGAAGCTGCCGTCCGGGGAGGACCCGGTTCCCGACACCCTGCACACGCTGACCGACCGCGAGGTCGAGGTGCTCAAGCTGGTCGCCCGCGGGCTGTCGAACGCCGAGATCGCCGCGGACCTGTTCGTGAGCGAGACGACGGTCAAGACGCACGTCGGGCATGTGCTGACCAAGCTGGGCCTGCGGGACCGGGTGCAGGCCGCGGTCTACGCCTACGAGAGCGGACTGGTGCGGCCCGGCGCGCAGTGAGGGCGCGCCGGGCCGGTGCCGCTGGGGTTCCGGGCGGTGCCGGTGTCCCGTGCGGGTCCCCGGCGCGGCCGGGGACCCGGGGGCGGACTACTCGTCGGTGCCCTTGCTGATCTCCCAGAAGCGGAACACCGTCGAGGGGTCGAGAGTCCACTCCAGGCCGGAGACGTTGTTCCGGGCGACCGCGTACTGCTTGCCCTGCCACAGCGGCAGCACCGGCAGCTCGTCGGCCACGATGTCCTGCATCTCCTTGAAGCTGCTCTCCGTCGCCGCCCGGTTGGCCTCGGCCGCGGTCGTCGGTATCAGCTGATCGGCGATGCGCTCGGAGTTGTAGTTGTTCGCCAGCACGTTGCCCTCGCCGAAGAACGGGGCGGTGAAGTTGTCCGGGTCCGGGTAGTCCGGCACCCAGCCCTTGACGTAGGCGCCGTACTTCCCGCTCTCCACGCCCTTCTCGAACGTGTCGATCGGGACGCTCTTGACCCGGGCCTCGAAGAGCCCGCTGGCGTTCAGCTGCCGGGCGAGCTGCTGGAACCCGGGCACCGTGCCGGGGCCGTACCGGGACGGAGTGGCCCAGAGCGTCAGCTTCACCTTGCCGTCGAGGCTGGCGGAGCGGAGCGCGGCGGCGGCCTTGGCGGTCTGCGGCCGGTCCCCGTAGTTGTCGAAGAACGCGGTGTTGTGGCCGGTGATCCCGGCCGGGACGATCGAGTACAGCGGCTTGGCGGTCCGCATGTAGACGTCCCGCACGAGCGCGCCGCGGTCCACCAGGTACGCGATGGCCTTGCGCACCTGGGGCTTGCCGAGCACCGGGTCGTCGACGTTGAAGACCAGGTGCTGGACCTCGGCGCTGGTGCCCTCGACGACCTCGACGCCCCCGGAGCCGCCGTCCGTGGAGGTGGCCAGTCCGGCGATGTCCTTCATGGCGAGGCCGCGGTAGGCGAGGTCGACGTCGCCCTTCTGGACGGCGTTCTTCAGGGCCGTCTGGTCGTCCTGGAAGAACTTCATCGTCATACCGGAGTTCTTGACCTCGGCCGGCCCCTTGTAGCCGGGGTTGACCGAGAACTTCGCCTCCTTCTTCCGGTCGAAGGAGTCCATCCGGTAGACGCCGGAGCCCACGGCCCGGCCGTCGGTGCGCAGCGCGTCCGGCTTGTACTCGCGGTGGTCCACGATCGAGCCCGCGCCCGAGGCGATCTTCATGGGGAAGGTCGCGTCGGAGCGCCTGAGGTCGAACACCACCGTCTTGTCGTCCGGCGTCTTGATGTTCTTGATCGAGGACAGCATGACGGCGGGGCCGTCCTTGTCCTTGATCCGCAGGGTGCGGCGGAAGGAGAAGGCCACGTCCTCGGAGGTGAGGCTGTTGCCGTTGCTGAACTTCAGGCCGTCCTTGAGGACGCACCGGTAGACCTTGCTGTGGCTGTCGTCGAAGCCGCAGCGCTCGGCCGCCTCGGGCTCCGGCTCGGTGCCGCCCCGGGGGAAGCTCATCAACGACTGGAAGACGTTGTTGAACATGACCCAGGACGCCGGGTCGTAGCCGGAGGCCGGGTCGGTGGACACGACCTCGTCCGTCATTCCCATAACGATCGGCTCCCCCGTACCGGCCGTCTCCGCGTCATCCGATCCGCATCCGGAGAGCAGGCCGGCGGCGAGCCCAGCCCCGAGCGGGGCGGCGAGCCACTGATGACGTTTCCTCACGCGCACGTTCCTCACACTTTTCTCTGATGTCGTTGTGCGGATTCCGCCGGGGCCGACGGAGGTCAGCCGGAGGTTTCCCGGCCCAGCTCCCAGAGCTGCAGTACGGAGGAGGAGCTGAGCGCCCACTCCGCACCGGTCACGTCGTCGCGGGTCGCGACGTACTGCTTGCCCTGCCACAGCGGCAGGACCGGCACCTCGTCCGCGACGATGTCCTGGGCCTGCTCGAACCCCGCAGCGGCGGCGCTGCGCTCGGTCTGCCGCCGGGTCTGCGGGATGAGCCGGTCGCGGATGGTGTCGTTGCGGTACGGCGTGTTGAGGAAGTTGTTCTTGGCGAAGAACGGGTCCATGAAGTTGTCGGCGTCCGGGAAGTCCGGGAACCAGCCCATGCCGTAGACCTGGTACTCGCCGTCGGACTGGGCCGGGCGGAAGGTCTTCCACGGCACGCCCTTGACCGACACGTCGAACAGGCCGCTCGCCTCGAGCTGCCGGCGGAGCGTGCGGAACTCCTTGGCGGTGGCCGCCCCGTAGTGGTCGGTGGTGTACGTGAGCCGGAGCTTCACCGGGGTGTCGATGCCGGCCGCGCGCAGTGTCCTGCGGGCCTTCTCCGGGCTCGGGTCGCCGTACTTGTTGAAGAACGAGTTGACGTGGGAGCCGACGCTGGACGGGACGATCGAGTACAGCGGCTGGGCGGTGCGGTCGTAGACGTCGCGCACCAGCGCCTGCCGGTCCACGACCTCGGCCATGGCCTGCCGCACCGCCTTGCGGCCCGCCGTGCCGTCGTCGGTGTCGAAGCCGAGGTAGCGGATCTCCTGGCCCGGGGCCTCGACGACGTCGACGCCCTCGGTGTCGCCACGCTCCAGCCGGCCGATCTGCTCGGGCGACATGGAGCGGGTCATCAGGTCGATGTCGCCCTTCTTCAGGGCGTCTTCCATGGCGTCCGCGTTCTTCAGGAAGCGCATCTCGACCTGGTCGTTCTTCAGCTTGAGCCCGCCCTTGTAGTGCGGGTTCCGGCTGAAGACGGCGGAGACGACCTGGCCGCCCCGCTCCTCGGTCCGCAGGGTGTACGGGCCGGAGCCGTCGACCGCGAAGCCGTTCCGGAGCTTCGCGCCGTGGTACACCTGCGCGTCGACGATGGCCGCGGCCGGGGTCGCGAGCTTGTACGGGAAGGTCGCGTCGGGGGACTTGAGGTGGAAGACGATCTGCCGGTCGTTCGGCGCCTCGACCGCGTCGACGCCCGAGAGCAACGACACGGGGCCGTTGGGGTCCTTGATCTTCAGCGTCCGGTCGACGGAGAACTTCACGTCGTCGGCGGTGAGTGGGTGACCGTTGGCGAACTTCATCCCGCTGCGCAGCGTGCAGCGGTACTGCTCGTTGTTCTGGTCCGAGAAGCCGCACCGGGAGGCCGCCTCCGGCACCGGCTCGCCACCGGAGCGGGGCAGCGCCATCAGTGTCTGGAAGGTGTTCCGCAGGATGTTCCAGGACGCGGCCTCGTACGCCAGCGCGGGGTCGAACGGGGCCGGGAAGGCCTTGGTGGTGACGAAGGTGTCGGTGGTGCCGACGACGATCGGCTCCCCTCCGTCACCCGCCTCGTCCGAGGCGCCGCAGCCGGCGAGAACAGGAGCCAGCAGACCCACTACGGCCGGTAGCACCAAGGTCTTGCGATTCATCGTCGGCGGTCTCCTGCTGGGCGGGTCGAACCCGGGGACCATACCGAGGACGGGTGAACTGGTCGCGGGGTTGCGGCAAAAACGTCTCGCGTCGAGATTAGTAGCCGCGGCCAGGCGGGCCGGAACGGGCCGAAGTTGAGGCAATATCACGCCCCGGCAGCACCTGACTACTGTCCAGCATCCGGACGTTGGAACGATAGCCACGACGAAGCATCAATACGGACAGAAAGGTGCCGCTCCACCCCCGCCAACCCCCCTTCCAGCAGACCCTCGTGAACCTGTCGAGACCCCGGTGGGTGACAAACGTCACTGCTTCAACTGTCCCCGGAGGGCAAGTGAATTCGGCCGGTACACGAACCGGGGGCCGGAGCCGGGTGTACAGGAGACGGATATACAGGAGCCGGACGTACGCGAGCCGGACGTACGGGACGCGGACGTACGGGACGCCCCCCGGCAGTCGCTCCGGAACCCCTCCGGAGAGGGCAGGAGCACCCGCCGGATCCGCCTCACGGCGTCCCGGTGACGATGCTCCGCAGGAACGGAAGGTCCACGTCCTCCAACGAGCGGACGACCGTGCGGCCCGCGGCGGGCTCGATGGGCACCACCGAGGGAACGGCCACCACCCGGCAGCCCGCGGCCTCGGCCGCGGCCACTCCGGTCGCGGTGTCCTCCACGACCGCGCAGCGGGCCGGGTCGGCGCCCAGTCCGGCGGCTGCCAGCAGGTACGGGTCGGGGTGCGGCTTGGTGCGCTCCACCTCGTCCCCGGCAATCGTCAGGGCGAAGTGCTCCTGGCCGATCGACGTCAGCACCCGGTCGATGATGCGCCGGTGCGAGGCGGAGACCAGGGCGGTGGGGACCCGGTGGGCGGCGAGCTCCAGGAGGAGCCGGGAGGCGCCGGGCATCAGCGGGACATGGCCGTCCACCAGCTCCTCGAACCGGTTGTTCAGCCGCAGGGACAGCTCGGGGAGGGTGATGTCGGCCCCGGTGGCCTGGATCAGATAGGAGGCGCTGCGGGTCATGGGCCCGCCGATCACCACTTCGCGGTGCTCCTCGCCGAGCACATGCCCCAGCTCGGCGAAGACCCCGACCTCCGCCTGCCACCAGAAGCCCTCGGTGTCCACGAGCGTGCCGTCCATGTCGAGGAGCACGGCTTGCAGGGCGGAGCCCTCGGCCGTACGGGTGTCGAGTGCGGGGACGATGCTGGTCATCCGTGCTCCTCTCGTCTGGCTGTCCCAGAGGGACAAAGGGGCCGGCCGCTGCCCCGGGCGGGGCGGCGACCGGCCTTCACCGGACCGACCATTGTACGACGATCCCGGTTACCGAGCGTTGTTCCGCACGCTCCGGGCCGGCCGGAGCGGCCGGCCCGGAGGGGCGGTGCGGAGCGTCAGCCCTGATCAGCGGGCGTTGAAGTACTTCGCCTCCGGGTGGTGGATCACGATGGCGTCGGTGGACTGCTCCGGGTGGAGCTGGAACTCCTCGGAGAGCTGGACGCCGATCCGCTCCGGCTGGAGCAGGTCGGCGATCTTCGCCCGGTCCTCCAGGTCGGGGCAGGCCCCGTACCCCAGCGAGAAGCGCGCGCCCCGGTACTTCAGGGCGAACATGTCCTCCACGTCCGCCGGGTCCTCGCCCGCGAAGCCCAGCTCGGCGCGGACCCGCGCGTGCCAGTACTCGGCGAGGGCCTCGGCGAGCTGCACGGACAGCCCGTGCAGCTCCAGGTAGTCGCGGTAGGCGTTGTCGGCGAACAGCTCGGCGGTGGCCTCGCCGATCCGGGAGCCCACCGTCACCACCTGCAGGCCCACGACGTCGGTCTCGCCGGACTCCTCCGGGCGGAAGAAGTCCGCCAGGCAGAGCCGGCGGCCGCGGCGCTGGCGCGGGAAGGAGAAGCGGGTGCGCTCGCTGCCGTCGTCGTTGAGCAGGATCAGGTCGTCGCCCTTGGACACACACGGGAAGTAGCCGTAGACCACCGCGGCCTCCAGCAGGTTCTCGGTGTGCAGCTTGTCCAGCCAGCCGCGCAGCCGCGGGCGCCCCTCGCTCTCCACGAGCTCCTGGTAGCTGGGGCCGTCGCCCTTCCGGGCCTCCTTGAGGCCCCACTGGCCCTTGAACAGCGCGCCCTCGTCCAGCCACGAGGCGTAGTCGCCGAGCTGGATGCCCTTGACCACCCGGGTGCCCCGGAAGGGCGGGGTGGGGACCGGGTTGTCGGTGGCGACGTCGGAGCGCACCGTGCCCTCGTCCTCGGGCAGCTCCGCGGCCGCCGCGGGACGGGCCGGGACGCGGCGCTGCTTGAGCTCGGGCAGGGTCGCGCCGGGCACGCCCCGCTTGACCGCGATGAGGGCGTCCATCAGACGCAGCCCCTCGAAGGCGTCCCGGGCGTACCGGACCTCGCCCTCGTAGATCTCATGGAGGTCCTGCTCGACGTACGCCCTGGTCAGGGCCGCGCCGCCCAGAATGACCGGGAAGTCCGCGGCCAGCTTGCGCTGGTTGAGCTCCTCCAGGTTCTCCTTCATGATCACGGTGGACTTGACCAGCAGGCCGGACATGCCGATCACATCGGCCTTGTGCTCCTCGGCCGCCTCCAGGATCGCGGAGACCGGCTGCTTGATGCCGAGGTTCACGACGTTGTAGCCGTTGTTGGACAGGATGATGTCCACGAGGTTCTTGCCGATGTCGTGGACGTCGCCGCGGACGGTGGCGAGCACGATGGTGCCCTTGCCCTCCGAGTCCGACTTCTCCATGTGCGGCTCGAGGTGGGCCACCGCGGTCTTCATCACCTCGGCGGACTGGAGGACGAACGGCAGCTGCATCTGGCCGGAGCCGAAGAGCTCGCCGACGACCTTCATACCCTCCAGCAGGGTGTCGTTGACGATCTCCAGGGCGGGCCGCTCGCCGAGCGCCTCGTCGAGGTCGGCCTCCAGGCCGTTGCGCTCGCCGTCGATGATGCGGCGGCGCAGCCGCTCCTCCAGCGGCAGGGCGAGCAGTTCCTCGGCCTTGCCCGCCTTCATCGACTTGGTGTCCACGCCCTCGAAGAGTTCGAGGAAGCGCTGCAGCGGGTCGTAGCCCTCACGGCGCCGGTCGTACACCAGGTCGAGCGCGACCTGTCGCTGCTCCTCCTCGATCCGGGCGATGGGCAGGATCTTCGAGGCGTGGACGATGGCCGAGTCCAGCCCGGCCTCGACGCACTCGTTGAGGAAGACGGAGTTCAGCACCATCCGGGCGGCCGGGTTGAGGCCGAAGGAGATGTTGGACAGGCCGAGCGTCGTCTGCACGTCCGGGTGTCGCCGCTTGAGTTCGCGGATCGCCTCGATGGTGGCGATGCCGTCCTTGCGGGACTCCTCCTGGCCGGTGGCGATGGTGAAGGTCAGACAGTCGACGATGATGTCCGACTCGAGGACGCCCCAGTTGGTGGTGAGGTCCTCGATGAGGCGCTCGGCGACGGCCACCTTGTGCTCGGGGCTGCGGGCCTGTCCGTCCTCGTCGATGGTCAGCGCGATCAGCGCGGCGCCGTGCTCCACGGCCAGCCGGGTGATCCTGGCGAACCGGGAGTCCGGGCCGTCCCCGTCCTCGTAGTTGACGGAGTTGATCACGGCGCGGCCGCCGAGCTTCTCCAGTCCGGCCTGGATGACGGCGGGCTCGGTGGAGTCCAGCACGATCGGCAGGGTGGAGGCGGTGGCGAACCGTCCGGCGATCTCGGCCATGTCGGCGACGCCGTCCCGGCCCACGTAGTCGACGCACAGGTCGAGCAGGTGGGCGCCCTCGCGGATCTGGTCGCGGGCCATCTCCACGCAGTCGTCCCAGCGGGCCTCCAGCATGGCCTCGCGGAACTTCTTCGAGCCGTTGGCGTTGGTCCGCTCACCGATGGCGAGGTAGGAGGTGTCCTGCCGGAACGGCACGGTCTGGTAGAGCGAGGCGGCGCCGGGCTCGGGCCGCGGCCGGCGCTCGGTGGGCGTCATGTCGCGCACCCGCTCCACGACCTGGCGCAGGTGCTCCGGGGTGGTGCCGCAGCAGCCGCCGACGAGGGAGAGGCCGTACTCGCGGACGAAGACCTCGTGCGCGTCGGCCAGCTCCTCCGGGGTGAGCGGGTAGTGGGCACCGTTCTTGCCCAGGACCGGCAGACCGGCGTTGGGCATGGCGGAGACCCGGGTCCGGGAGTGCCGGGCGAGGTAGCGCAGGTGCTCGCTCATCTCGGCCGGGCCGGTGGCGCAGTTCAGGCCGATCATGTCGATGCCGAGCGGCTCCAGCGCGGTGAGCGCGGCGCCGATCTCGGAGCCCAGCAGCATGGTGCCGGTGGTCTCGACGGTCACCTGGACCAGCAGCGGCAGGTCGGCCCCGGTCGCCTCCAGGGCCCGCCGGGCGCCGATCACCGAGGACTTGGTCTGCAGCAGGTCCTGGGTGGTCTCCACCAGCAGCGCGTCCGCGCCGCCCGCGATCAGACCCTCGGCGTTCTGCTGGTAGGCGTCGCGCAGTGCGGGGTACGGGGCGTGGCCCAGCGTGGGGAGCTTGGTCCCCGGGCCGATCGAGCCGAGCACCCAGCGGTGCCGGCCGTCGACGGAGAACTCGTCGGCGACCTCGCGGGCGATCCGGGCACCGGCCTCGGACAGCTCGAAGATCCGGTCGGCGATGTCGTACTCCCCCAGCGCGGCGAAGTTCGCACCGAAGGTGTTGGTCTCCACGCAGTCCACGCCGACCGCGAAGTACTCCTGGTGAACGGAGCGGACAATGTCCGGCCGGGTGACGTTGAGGATCTCGTTGCAGCCCTCGAGCTGCTCGAAGTCCTCCATCGTCGGTTCCTGAGCCTGGAGCATCGTGCCCATGGCCCCGTCGGCCACCACCACTCGGGTGGCGAGTGCCTCGCGCAGTGCGGAGGCTCGGTCGGCTGCGGCGGACGATGGCGCTTTCGAGGCCATGGATCAGCTCCCTGGGATGCGACGGCTGTCGGCTTTGCGCCCGTCCGGGGACGGCGCACGCGGCAAGCCTAACCTTCGGGGCCGTCGGCGACTCGGGCGTCCCAGCGGGCGGACAGCCGGGACGTACCGGGGGGTGGGCGCGGGACCGGTTTCGGAGGCAGACTCTGTGTCGCTACCACGGGGTCGACATCAGCCGATAGTGTTCGGCATTGTCGAATCCGTAGTTGGAGGAGGTTGCCCGATGGCGCGGACGATCCAGTCGCTCGAGCGAGCGGCTGCGATGCTGCGGCTGCTGGCCGGTGGCGAACGGCGGCTCGGCCTGTCGGAGGTGTCCGATGCGCTGGGGCTCGCCAAGGGCACGGCACACGGAATTCTGCGCACCCTCCAGCAGGAGGGCTTCGTCGAGCAGGACCCCGCGTCCGGGCGCTACCAGCTGGGCGCGGAGCTGCTCCGGCTGGGCAACAGCTATCTGGACGTGCACGAGCTGCGGGCCCGGGCCCTGGTGTGGACGGACGACCTGGCGCGGTCCAGCGGCGAGAGCGTCTACCTCGGCGTCCTGCACCAGCAGGGCGTCCTCATCGTCCACCACGTCTTCCGGCCGGACGACAGCCGGCAGGTCCTCGAGGTGGGGGCGATGCATCCGCTGCACAGTACGGCCCTGGGCAAGGTGCTGGCGGCGTACGACCCGGTGGCGCACAGCGAGGCGGCGGAGGGCGACCGGAAGGCGTTCACCGGCCGGACCGTGACCGACCTGACCGCCTTCGAGGGAGTGCTCGATCTGACCCGGGCGCGCGGCTGGGCCGCCGATGTGGAGGAGACCTGGGACGGCGTCGCCTCGGTGGCCGCCCCCATCCACAATCGCCGCCGGATGCCGGTGGGCGCGGTGGGGATCACCGGCGCCGTGGAGCGGGTCTGCCAGGACGGCGAGCTCCGCCCGCAGGTGGTGGCCGCGGTGCGGGACTGCGCCCGCGCGGTCTCCCGGGACCTGGGGGCGGGGCGCTTTTGACAGCGCCGCGGCGCCCGCCCCACGGGTCGGCCGCACTCTCCGCGTCACGCTTGGACAACGGAACGAGTTCGAGGTCCCGGCCCTATTGACGCGGTCCGACCCGTGGAGAAAACTGCCGTTCGCCGGTCGGCATTGTCGAACACCTGACGACAATATTCGCTATGGTGGGGCTCGCTGCGGACCGGCCACCGCCCTCACCGAGGGCGCGGGCCAACGGGAGGGACCCCGTGGCCCGCCTTCCCCTGGACGAAGGACAAGGAGTCGCGGGTGTCCAGCTCCGACATCTTCATCGGCGAGACCATAGGTACCGCCGTACTCATCCTGCTCGGCGGCGGTGTCTGCGCCGCCGTCACGCTGAAGCGCTCGAAGGCCCAGAACGCCGGCTGGCTGGCCATCACCTTCGGGTGGGGTTTCGCCGTGCTCGCCGGCGCCTATATCTCCACCAGCCTGTCGAAGGCCCAGCTCAACCCGGCGGTCACCGTCGGTCTGGCCGTCAACAGCGGCGAGTGGGGCGATGTGCCGTTCTACCTCGCCGGTCAGATGCTCGGCGCGATGATCGGTGCCACATTGGTCTGGTTGGCGTACTACGGCCAGTTCCAGGCCCACCTCACCGACCCGGAGATCGTCTCGAAGACCTCCGGCGAGGAGGGCATGGTCGACCAGGGCGCAGCTCCCGCGGCCGGCCCGGTGCTCGGTATCTTCTCCACCGGCCCGGAAGTCCGGAACCCGGTGCAGAACCTCATGACGGAGATCATCGGCACCGCGGTGCTGGTCCTGGCGATCCTCGCCCTGGGCCTCCAGAAGGGCCTCGGCGAGAGCGGTCTGGGGACCCTGATGGTCGCGCTGGTCGTCGTCGGCATCGGCCTCTCGCTCGGTGGCCCGACGGGCTACGCCATCAACCCGGCCCGTGACCTCGGACCGCGTATCGTGCACGCTCTGCTGCCCCTGCCGAACAAGGGCGGCTCGGACTGGGGCTACGCATGGGTCCCGGTCGTCGGCCCGCTGATCGGTGGCGCGCTCGGCGCCGTCATCTTCCAGCTCGCCTTCTGAGCCCCTCCCCGACTCTTCAGACCACAGGAGCAACCGTGACCGACGCACACACCGCCGGCCCCTTCATCGCGGCGATCGACCAGGGGACGACCTCCAGCCGCTGCATCGTGTTCGACAAGGACGGCCGGATCGTCTCGGTCGACCAGAAGGAGCACGAGCAGATCTTCCCGAAGCCGGGCTGGGTCGAGCACAACGGCGCCGAGATCTGGGCCAACGTCCAGGAGGTCGTCGCCGGCGCCCTCGACAAGGCGGGCATCACCCGCGAGGACATCAAGGCGATCGGCATCACCAACCAGCGTGAGACCACGCTGCTCTGGGACAAGAACACCGGCGAGCCGGTGTACAACGCCATCGTCTGGCAGGACACCCGCACCGACGGCCTGTGCAAGGAGCTCGGCCGCAACGTCGGCCAGGACCGCTTCCGCCGTGAGACCGGCCTCCCGCTGGCCTCGTACTTCGCCGGTCCGAAGATCCGCTGGCTGCTCGACAACGTCGAGGGACTGCGCGAGCGCGCGGAGGCCGGCGACATCCTCTTCGGCACCATGGACTCCTGGGTCATCTGGAACCTCACCGGTGGCACCGAGGGCGGCGTGCACGTGACGGACGTCACCAACGCCTCCCGCACCATGCTGATGAACCTGCACACCATGCAGTGGGACGAGAAGATCCTGACCTCGATGGAGGTCCCGGCCGCGGTGCTGCCGGAGATCCGCTCCTCCGCCGAGGTGTACGGCACCGCCAAGGGCGTCCTGGAGGGCGTGCCGGTCGCCTCCGCGCTCGGTGACCAGCAGGCCGCGCTGTTCGGCCAGACCTGTTTCGCCGAGGGCGAGGCGAAGTCGACCTACGGCACCGGCACCTTCCTGCTGATGAACACCGGCGACAAGGCCATCAACTCCTACAGCGGTCTGCTGACCACCGTCGGGTACCAGATCGGCGACGAGCCCGTGGTGTACGCGCTCGAGGGCTCCATCGCCGTCACCGGCTCCCTGGTGCAGTGGATGCGCGACCAGATGGGCCTGATCAACAGCGCCGCGGAGATCGAGACCCTGGCGAGCTCGGTCGAGGACAACGGCGGCGCGTACTTCGTGCCGGCCTTCTCCGGCCTGTTCGCCCCGTACTGGCGCTCCGACGCCCGCGGTGTCATCGCGGGCCTCACCCGGTACGTCACCAAGGCGCACATCGCGCGCGCCGTGCTCGAGGCCACCGCCTGGCAGACCCGCGAGATCGTCGACGCGATGAGCAAGGACTCCGAGGTCGAGCTCAGCGCGCTCAAGGTCGACGGCGGCATGACCTCCAACAACCTGCTGATGCAGACGCTCTCGGACTTCCTGGACGCGCCCGTGGTGCGCCCGATGGTCGCCGAGACCACCTGCCTCGGCGCGGCCTACGCCGCCGGTCTGGCCGTCGGCTTCTGGCCCGACACCGACGCCCTGCGCGCCAACTGGCGGCGGGCGGCGGAATGGACCCCCCGGATGGACGCGGCCGTTCGCGACCGCGAGTACAAGAGCTGGCTCAAGGCCGTCGAGCGGACCATGGGCTGGATCGAAGACGAGGAGTAATCATGAGCACCCTGCAGAGCGTCCCGACTCTCGGGACGCACCCGGCTGCCGGTTCGACCCCGAGCCGCGCCGAGACCCGGGAACGGCTCTCGAAGGCCACGTACGACCTCCTGGTGATCGGCGGCGGCATTCTGGGCACCTCGGTGGCCTGGCACGCCGCGCAGTCCGGGCTGCGGGTGGCAATGGTGGACGCCGGCGACTTCGCCGGCGCCACCTCCTCCGCCTCCTCCAAGCTCGTCCACGGCGGCCTGCGCTACCTGCAGACCGGCGCGGTCAAGCTGGTGGCGGAGAACCACCACGAGCGGCGCGTGCTGGCCAAGGACGTGGCCCCGCACCTGGTCAACCCGCTCACCTTCTACCTGCCGGTCTACAAGGGCGGCCCGGTCGGCGCCGCCAAGCTGGGCGCCGGTGTGTTCGCCTACTCCGCGCTGTCCGCCTTCGGCGACGGCGTCGGCAAGGTCATATCCCCGGCCAAGGCCGTCGCCGGGAACCCGGGCCTGCGCACGGACAACCTGAAGGCCGTCGCGGTCTACTACGACCACCAGATGAACGACTCGCGGGTGGCCGTCATGACCGTCCGCGCGGCCGCCGAGTCCGGTGCCGTGGTGCTCAACCACGCCGAGGTCACCGGGCTCCGCTTCACCCACGGCCGCGTCAGCGGCGCCGAGCTCAAGGACCGCCGCGACGGCACCGAGTTCGGTGTGAACGCCCGCGTGGTACTCAACGCCACCGGCCCCTGGGTGGACCACCTGCGCACGATGGAGGACAAGGGCGCCGCGCCCAGCATCCGGCTGTCGAAGGGCGCGCACATCGTGCTCAAGCGCAAGGCGCCGTGGAAGGCCGCGATGGCCACCCCGATCGACAAGTACCGCATCACCTTCGCCCTGCCGTGGGAGGACCAGCTGCTGCTGGGCACCACCGACGAGGCGTACGAGGGCGACCCGGCGGACGTCCGCGCCACCGAGTCCGACATCCAGCAGATCCTGGACGAGGCGGCGTTCTCGGTCAAGGACGAGCACCTCGACCGGGACCTGATGACCTACGCGTTCGCCGGTCTGCGGGTGCTGCCCGGCGGCCCCGGCGGCGTGGAGTCCGCGAAGCGGGAGACCGTGGTCTCCGAGGGCCGCGGCGGGATGCTGTCGGTCGCGGGCGGCAAGTGGACCACCTACCGGCACATCGGCCGCACGGTGATGAACAAGCTGGCGCAGCTGCCCGGCAGCCCGCTGAACGAGGACATGGAGCCGGTCTCCAGCCTCGTCCGCCGGGTTCCGCTGCCCGGCATCGCCAACCCGAACGCGGTGGCGCACCGGCTGCTGGTCGACCGTGAGCCCGGCGTCCGGATGGACCCGCTGACCGCCCGTCAGCTCGCCACCCATTACGGCTCGCTCTCCTTCGACATCGCCCGCCTGGTCAACGAGGACCCGTCGCTGGGCGAGCGCATCCACCCGGACGGTCCGGAGATCTGGGCGCAGGTCGCCTACGCCCGGGACCACGAGTGGGCGGAGACCGTCGACGACGTGCTGCGCCGCCGGACGACGCTGACCATCCGCGGCCTGGACACCGACGACGTCCGCGCCCGGGTCGAGGAGATGCTGGCCGACAAGGCCTGAGCACGCCCGCGCCGCACGGCGGAAAGGGGGAGAGGCCACGGGGCCTCTCCCCCTTCGGCGTACGCTCACCGCACCGGCCCCCGTACCGCACGGGGCCCGGTTCCCGCCGTATGACGTCACGCTTCGGACGGGGCGTCCCTCGCAGGGCATAGGGTGCCCGGCAGACATCGGAGGTCTGCCGTCCTCGGTACCGGCCCCGGACGAGGAGCGCTGATGGCCGTCACGGACGAGGCGATCGAGAAGATCAAGGCGATGATCGTCTCGGGCGCGCTGCGCCCCGGTGACCGGCTGCCCCGGGAGAGCGAACTCGCCGCGGAACTGGGGCTGTCCCGGAACTCCCTGCGCGAGGCGGTGCGCGCCCTCGCCCTGATGCGGGTCCTCGACGTACGGCAGGGCGACGGCACCTATGTGACCGGCCTCGATCCGCAACTGCTGCTGGAGGCCCTGGCGTTCGTGGTGGACTTCCACCGCGACGACACCGTGGCGGACTTCCTGGCCGTCCGCCGGCTGCTGGAGCCCGCGGCGACGGCCCTGGCCGCCGCACGGATCGACACCGCGACGATCGAGGCGCTCGGCGACCGGCTGGACGCGCTCGGGCCGCACCCGTCGGTGGAGGAACTGATCGCCGCGGACGAGGAGTTCCACCGGGCCGTCGTGCGGGCCGGCGGCAACGCGGTGCTGTGCTCCCTGCTGGACGGACTGGCCGGCCCGGCCTCCCGGGCGCTGGCCGGGTACGCCCTGACGGAGGACGCCGTGAGCCGCATGCTGCACGAGCACCGGGCGATCCTGACCGCCCTGCGCGACCGCGACGCGGAAGCGGCCCGGTCCTGGGCGACGGTGCACATCGCGGGTGTGGAGCAGTGGCTGCGCTCGGCCGACTGACCGCCTGGTGCCCCGTCATCCACCTGCGTCACCTGCCATCCACCCGCATCAATGGCCGGATCTGCACGCTCTCGGCGTAAGTGCATCCGATCTTGTTCGGAGATCCGATGTATCGGCCCCGGGGAGGCGGCTCCCGGGACGTTCCCTGGGCGTTCTCCCGGGACAGCTCGGATGAATCTTCAGCCGACTCCGGCCGGGGGCTGCGGACCCACCGGCCCGACGCCGTAGGCTGGGGGCGCACGTATTCGGTACGCAGAGGAATGGCAGCCGGGGCGGTCCCACACCACGCTCCCGGTCGGAAGGAGGCGCTGGGTGATCGAGCTCGAGGGGGTTCCCGAGCTGATCGACCCGGTCATGGTGGCCGCGTTCGAAGGCTGGAACGACGCCGGCGACGCCGCCTCCACCGCGGTCGCGCATCTGGACCGGGAATGGAAGGGCGAGGTCTTCGCGGCGCTGGACGCCGAGGACTACTACGACTTCCAGGTCAACCGGCCGAACGTCTTCGTGGAGGGCGGGGTCAGGAAGATCACCTGGCCCACCACCCGGCTCTCGGTGGTCCGGATCACCGGCCCCAAGCCCCGCGACCTGGTCCTGGTGCGCGGCATGGAACCGAGCATGCGCTGGCGCTCGTTCTGCAATGAAATCCTGGGCTTCGCCCATGAGTTGGGCGTGGAGATGGTGGTGATCCTGGGCGCGCTGCTCGGCGACACCCCGCACACCCGGCCGGTCCCGGTCAGCGGGGTCACCTCCGACCCCGACCTGGCCCGCACGATGGACCTGGAGGAGACCCGGTACGAGGGGCCCACCGGCATCGTCGGCATTCTGCAGGAGGCCTGCACCCACGCGGGCGTACCGGCCGTCAGCCTCTGGGCCGCGGTGCCGCACTACGTCTCCCAGCCGCCGAACCCCAAGGCGACCCTGGCCCTGCTCAACCGGCTGGAGGACCTGCTCGGACTGCGCATCCCGCTGGGTGAGCTGCCCGAGGACGCACGGGCGTGGCAGGTGGGGGTGGACCAGCTGGCCGCGGAGGACAGCGAGGTCGCCGAGTACGTCCAGTCGCTGGAGGAGGCGCGGGACACCGCCGAGCTCCCGGAGGCGTCCGGGGAGGCCATCGCGCGGGAGTTCGAGCGCTATCTGCGGCGGCGGGACGGCCAGCCGGGGCCGGGACAGCCCGGCGGGCACGCGACCGAGGGCGGGTCCACGGCGGACGGCCGGGAGAGCGGTCCGTTCCTGCGGGACGGCTCGGGCGGACGGAGCCGTCCGTCGAAGCCGGCCCGGTCCGACGCGGACGACACCGGGTCCGGCACCGGCACGGAGCCCGACGCCGGTACGGACGCGGGGGCCGGGACGGACTCCGGTCCGGAATCCGCCTCCGACCCGGGCGGTCCGGAGTCGGGTACGGGGACCGGCACCGGAGACGAGTAGCGCGGGGGCGGCACGCCGCTCACCGCCGCCCCGCTGCCCCTTCCTGCTGCGCCCTTGCGCTTCTGCCGGCCGGTTGCCCGCTCGGCCCCGGTCTCACCCTGCCGGGGCGAGCACGGCGGGCCGGCGCACCTCAGGCCCTTCGAAGCCGAAGGCCGAGCCCACGCCCGGCTCCCGCGCACCGAGTCCGGTCACCTGACCGGCGCTCCCCCGCTGCGGATCCTCCCCGACAACGCGACGGGGGCGCCTCCCGCAACGGGAAGCGCCCCCAACAGCCCGGCCACCGTGGGACGGTGGGTCAGAGTGCGACGCCGAGCAGGGCGTCGACGGCGCGCGACACCAGGCCGGGCGCCCCCTCGTCGGTACCGCCCTCGGCGCGCTGAACGGCTGCCCAGCGGTCCACGGCGGCGAGCGCCGCGGGTGCGTCGAGGTCGTCCGCGAGCGCCGCGCGGATCTCTTCGACCAGGGCGTCGGCCGACGGCCCGTCGGGCCGGGAGACCGCGGCCCGCCAGCGGCCGAGGCGCTCGACCGCCTCGTCGAGCACGGCGTCCGTCCACTCCCAGTCCGACCGGTAGTGGTGTGCCAGCAGTGCCAGCCGTATCGCCGCCGGGTCCACCCCGTCCCGCCGGAGCGCGGACACGAAGACCAGGTTGCCCTTGGACTTGGACATCTTCTTGCCGTGCAGCGCGACCATCCCGGCGTGCACATAGGCCTTCGCGAAGGGGTGCTCGCCGGTGAGCGCCTGGGCGTGCGAGGCGCCCATCTCGTGGTGCGGGAAGGCGAGGTCGGAGCCACCGCCCTGGACGTCGAAGCCCATCCCGAGGTGGTCCAGCGCGATGGCGACGCACTCGATGTGCCAGCCGGGGCGGCCCCGGCCGAGGCTGCCGCCGTCCCAGCTGGGCTCGCCCTCCCGGGCGGCCATCCACAGCATCGGGTCCAGCGGGCTCTTCTTGCCCGGCCGCTCCGGGTCGCCACCGCGCTCGGCGGACAGCAGCCGCATCGCCTCGGCGTCCAGACCGGAGACCGAGCCGAAGGCGGGGTCGGACTCCACGGAGAAGTAGACGTCCCCGTCGAGCTCGTAGGCCGCCCCCATGTCGCGGAGCCGCTCCACGAGCGGCACGATGCCGGGTATGGCCTCGACGGCGCCGATGTACTCGCGCGGCGGCAGCATCCGCAGCGCCGTCATGTCCTCGCGGAACAGCGCGGTTTCGCGCTCGGCCAGCTCGGCCCAGTCCGTTCCGGTGGCCACGGCCCGCTCCAGGAGGGGGTCGTCCACATCGGTGACGTTCTGGACGTAGTGAACCTGTCGCTTCGTGTCCAGCCAGACGCGCTGGACGAGGTCGAACGTGTTGTAGGTCGCCGCGTGCCCCAGGTGAGTGGCGTCGTACGGAGTGATGCCGCAAACGTAGATGCGGGCGACGGGACCGGGGTCGAGGGTGATCGGGCCCCCGGTCGCTGTGTCGTGAATCCGGAGGTCGCGGCCACTGCCGGGCAGGGCGGGAACCTCAGAAGCGGGCCAGGCATACATGCCTTGAGCCTAACCGGATGTACGTTCCCCCAACGAACCGGACCGCGGGGTTGGCCGGATCAGCCCTCTTGCGCAAACGCCTCTCACCTGCTCCGATCCCGCCGCGCCGCCCGGCGGCCCGCCCCGGGGCCGTCCGGGGCGGGAACCGGGCCCGGGGCGGGCCGCCCGGGACCGCTCCGTCCCGAGGAAGCGCGAGGTCAGACCGGCGGCCAGGGGATGGCCGGCCACTGCCCGCCCGGCTCGGGATGCCGTCCGGACCGCAGCAGCGCCTCGACCCGGTCCCGTACGGCAGCGGTCTCGGCCGCGGTCACCAGCTCCGCGAGGCGGCCCGCCAGGCCGCCGCCGTGGGCCAGATCCGCTCCGAGCCGGCGCAGCACCGTCAGCGCCTCACCGGTGAGCGGCTCACCGGCCCAGCCCCAGAGCAGCGTCCGCAGCTTGTCCTCGGCGTTGAAGGTCACGCCGTGATCGATCGCGTAGAGCTCGCCGCCGGGTGTGCTCAGCAGGTGGCCGCCCTTGCGGTCGCCGTTGTTGATGACCGCGTCGAGGACGGCCAGCCGGCGCAGCCGCGGGTCGTCGGCGTGCACCAGGAGCGCCGTGCGGCCCTCCCCGACCTCGGCGAAGCAGATGCCCTTCCAGCCGGGTCCGGGCTCCTCGTCCTCGACGAGGGCCAGCAGCTCGGCCTCGGGGTCGGACTCGACCCAGAGCTGGCACATCCCCTCGCCGTAGGGGCCGTCCCGCAGCACGGTGGGCGGTACCAGGTCCCATCCGGTGGCCCGGGAGAGCTCGTAGGCCGCCGCCTCGCGCCGGGCGAGGTTGCCGTCGGGGAAGTCCCACAGCGGGCGCTCCCCGGCGACCGGCTTGTAGACGCAGTCGGCCCGCCGGCCGTCGTGTTCCACGGTGCACAGGAGCACCGCGTTCGACGCCTCCCGGACCCGGCCGCGGACCGTGAGCTCACCGTGCGCCAGCAGGTCGAGCGCCGCCGCGGCGTCCGCCCCGGCCCGCTCCGCACCGCTGCCGTCGGCCTCGGCGCAGGAGCCGGTCACTCCTCCCCGCGGCGGTATCCGTTCTGGCGCGGACATACGTGTCCTTCCGGGTCGAGTGGCAGGCTGCACAGCGGGCACGGCGGGCGGCCGGCGTTGACCACCTCGAGCGCCCGCTTGGCGAACGCCCGGGCCATCTCCCCGGTGATCCGCACCCGCAGCATCGGCGGGCCGTTCTCCTCGTCCTGGAGGAGCCGCTCCTCGGCCTCGGCCAGGTCCTCGTCGGTCTCGGCCTCGAGCTCGACCAGCGCCTGGGCCTCGACGATCATGCGCTGTTCCTCGCCGTCCCAGGCCAGCGCCATGGTGCCGACCCGGAACTCCTCCTCGATGGGGGCGTCCAGCGGCGCGGTGTCGGAGAGGTCGGTCGGTGCCATGGCCGGCACCGGGGCGTTGCCGCCGGTGCGGCGCACCACCTCGTCCAGCAGCTCGTCGATCCGCTCGGCGAGCGCCGCCACCTGTGTCTTCTCGAGAGCGACGCTGGTCGTCCGCCCGGCCGCGGTCGCCTGGAGGAAGAAGGTCCGGCGGCCAGGCAGCCCGACCGTACCGGCGACAAAGCGGTCCGGAGGGTCGTAGAGGAACACCTGACGGGACACGTCCTGCTCCTTGGAATCGGGGGTCGGAAGGGGAAAGCCCGCCTGGTCGGGTGCCCGGGCCGCGGCCCGTCCACCCTACTGCGCACAGCGATCACGCTGCTCCCGCGGCACCGCCCACGGCTGCGTCGCCGTCGTCGCCCGCGGAGCCGGCCTCCTCGGGGACCAGTCCGCGGAAGTTGCCGGTGTCCCCGAGCCGCAGCACGAACGGGCGCAGCGGGGTGTAGCGGATCGCGGTGACCGAGCAGGGCTCGACGGAGATGCGCTGGAAGTGGTCCAAGTGCAGGCCCAGGGCGTCGGCCACGAGGGACTTGATGATGTCGCCGTGCGAGCACATCGCGTACACCGCGTCGGCGCCGTGGGCCGCCTCGATCCGGGCGTTCCAGTCCCGGACGGCGTCGACCGCGCGGGCCTGCATGGCCCGGACGGACTCGCCCTCCGGCCCCGGGAACTCGGCGGCGGAGGGGTGCCGCTGGACGGTGGTCCACAGCGGCTCGTCCGCCAGCTCCGCGAGCTTGCGGCCGGTCCAGTCGCCGTAGTGGCACTCGCCGATCCGGTCGTCGGTGTGCAGCGGCAGGCCGGGCCGGGCGGCGAGCAGCGGGGCCAGCGTCTCGCGGCAGCGCTGGAGCGGGCTGGTGACGGCGGCGGCGAGCGGCAGCCCGGCCAGCCGCCCGGGCAGCGCGGCGGCCTGCGCGGCACCGAGCTCGTCGAGGGCGACACCGGGGGTCCACCCCGCGAGCACCTTGGCGGTGTTGGCGGTCGAGCGGCCGTGCCGGACAAGGATCAGCGTGGGCATGTACGCCACCCTACGGGTCCGAGCAAGCCGCGGCCCGGCTTCCCCGGGTGCGTACGGTGGCCACCGGTGAATGCCCGCAGCAGCAGAGGGGAGAATGGCCGACGTGATCGTGGACTGTGCCATCTACCGCGACGGGCGCCGCACCGAGGGCCCCGCCGACTTCTCCGACGCGCTCGACGAGGCCCGCGCCACCGGGAACGCCTTCCTGTGGATCGGGCTGCACGAGCCGACGGAGAAGGAGTTCGACCTCGTGACCAGCGAGTTCGGGCTGCACCCGCTGGCCGTGGAGGACGCCCTCTCCGCCCACCAGCGGCCGAAGCTGGAGGTCTACGACGACTCCCTCTTCCTGGTCCTCAAGCCGGTGCTGTACGACGACTCGGTCGACACGGTCACCACGGGCGAGCTGATGGTCTTCGTCGGCGACTCGTTCGTGGTGACGGTCCGGCACGGGGAGGGCGCCCCGCTCGCCGAGGTGCGGCGGCGTCTGGAGGAGACTCCGGAGCTACTCAAGCACGGCCCGACGGCGGTGATGTACGCGGTGAGCGACGCCGTGGTGGACCACTATCTGGATGTGGCGACGGAGCTCCAGGTGGACCTGGAGGAGCTGGAGTCGGAGGTGTTCGCCCCGGTCGGCCGGGACACCCGGCCCACCGCGGCGCGGATCTACTCGTTCAAGCGGCAGGTCGTCGAGTTCCGCCGGGCCACCGGGCCGCTCGCCGAGCCCATGAGCCGGCTGGCGGGGGCGGGCGTGCCGTTCGTGCACGAGCACTCCCAGCCGTTCTTCCGCGATGTGAGCGACCACCTGACCCGGGCGAACGAGTACGTCGAGGGGTTCGACCGGCTGCTCTCCGACATCCTGGGCGCGCATCTGGCGCAGATGGGCGTCCGGCAGAACAACGACATGCGGAAGATCTCGGCGTGGGCGGCGATGGCCGCGGTGCCGACGATGATCGCCGGGGTGTACGGCATGAACTTCAAGTACATGCCGGAGCTGGAGTCGGTCTGGGGCTACCCGGCGGTGCTGGCCGTGATGGCGGGCGCGGTGATGTGGCTGTACCGCACGTTCAAGCGGCGGGGCTGGCTGTGACCGCCGGCCGGTGACCGCGCCCGGACCGGAAGCGCGGCGGACCCGGGCGGCGCGGCGGGGCGTTCTCCACCGCGGGCCGTTTCTCCGGTGGGGCCGAACAGCCTGCGGGGGCCGGTCAGGCGAATTCGGGGGCGGCCGAAGCCGGTCCGCTGAGGGCGTCCCGGCGCTCGGGCATCCGGAGGCTGACCATCCGGTGCCAGCCGCCCAGCCGCTCGTAGAGGTAGACGGCGTGGATGCCGGCCGCGAGCGCCGCGGACCTGGCCCGGGACCAGCCCAGGATCCGTCCCATGTGGTCCATCACGGCGAGGCTGACGTCGCGGTACACCTTGATCTCGGCGAGCGCGCTCTCCCGGAGGATCCGCTGGATCGTCCGGCCGTGCCCCGCGGCCGCGAGGCGCAGCAGCTCCTCGTGGCAGTAGGCGAGGTGGTTGTCCTCGTCCTGGGAGATCATCCGGACCGCCTTGCCGATGTCCGGGTGGTCGGCGAAGTGCTTGCGCAGCAGCTGCATCTGCTCGGAGGCGCGCTGTTCGGTGACCCTGCTGTGGGCGAGGTAGGCGACGATGTCCCGCTCGGAGAGCGGCTGGTCGGCGCGGAGCTTCTCGTGGGCGAGCCCGATCCCCCGCACCTCCAGGAGCATGGTGTAGTCGGTGTCGCCGGGGACGTCGACCGGGTCCAGGCCCCGCTTGCGGAGCAGGGCGTTGAAGATCCGGCCGTGCTTGTCCTCGTCGGCGCCGTGCCGGACGATCTTGGGGCTCAGTCCGCGCTGGGACTCCGGGACGAGGGCGGCGATCCGGGCGTTCTCCCAGCCTCCCTGCGCCTCGCCGCTGGCCGCGATGGAGCAGAACAACCGGAACGACGCGTCGTTGTCGAAGATCTCCTGGAACAGACCTCTGGCCGAGAGCACCACTGCCACCTCCGTACGCGCGTCCGCCCAGAAAGAGTCAAATGCGGTCGAAGGGGGTCGGCAACAGGGGCACGGGGAAACACCGCCGAACGGAGGAGCCGGCCGGCGGCGTCCGTCCCACTCCCGGGTCCGTCCGTCCGGGCCCCCGGGCTCCGACGTCGGAATTCCGGGGGCATTGGGGGCCGTGACGGGCGTAACCCGCGGGAGGCGGACGCGTTGTGCTGGGGGACGGCCGTGGCGGGGTCGACCCCCGAGCCCCCACCACGGCCGCGGAACCTCTCGGCCGATCCCGTCGGTGCCCCTGGGTAGGGTTATTTCCGAGCCTGTGCCTGGAGGGGGTTGTGAGACGGGTGGGCAAGTTCAGCAGGGCAGCACGGAGCCGTCCGACGCCCCGTCGGCTGGGGCCGGCGGGATCCGACTGGTCTCCCCACGAGCGTCTGGACGACGCCGCGCGCGCCTATTTCCTGCACGCGGAGGTCGCGCTGGAGGCCATCACCGGGGTGCTCGGGCGGCACCGGGTGCGGGGATTCACCCTGGAGCGGGTGGTGGACCTGACCGAGGCGGGCGCGTCGGTGTGGCAGGAGGCCGCGGTCTGCGACGGACGGCGGCTCGTGCTGTGGCACAGCGAGGAGCTGGCGGACGGCACCGACCCGGGCGGCACCGTGCTGGACTCGTCCGTGCAGGTGCTGCCGCTCGCCTCGATCCGCCATGTGGGGATGCGCACGCTGGTGGGACGGGACGCGGCGGGCCGCCGGATCGACCGGGGCGTGCATCTCGTCCTGGCGACGGGCATGCCGCACGAGCTGAACCAGCTGCCGGGGAGCGACCCGGAGGCACCGGTGACGGCCGCCCGGATCCGTCCGGAGGCGTTCCGGTTCAGCAAGTCCCTGGACGACGGCGGGCCGGGGCAGATCGCCCGGCTGATCGCCTTCGGGCGGCTGCTGGGGCGGCTGGTTCCGGGCTGACGTCCCGTCCCCCGCCGCCCCGTGCCGTGCACCGGTGCCGGCTGTCCGGCGGTGCGGCGCGTGGGGTCAGGCGAGACCCGCGCGCTCCAGGGCCTCGACGCCGGCGCGCAGCGAGGTGAGGCGCTCGTCGAGGGTGAAGCCCGCCGGGGCGAGGGAGAGCGTGGTGACCCCCGCGGCGGCGTACGCCTGCATGCGCTCGGCGATGCGGTCCACCGAGCCGAGCAGCGTGGTGGAGTCGATCAGCTGGTGCGGAACGGCCGCCGCCGCGCCCTGCTTGTCGCCGGAGAGGTACTTCTCCTGGATCTCGGCGGCTTCCTTCTCGTAACCCATGCGCCCGGCGAGCTTGTTGTAGAAGTTCTGCTTGGCGCTGCCCATGCCGCCGACGTACAGCGCGGTGTACGGGCGGAACTGGTCGGCGAGGGCCTGGACGTCGTCCCCGAGGGCCAGCGGGACGGTGGGCACCACGTCGAAGCCGTCCATGGTCTTCCCGGCCTTCTCCCGGCCGGCCCGCAGCGAGCCGAGCGTGGTCTCCTCGGCGTGCTCGGGGGCGAAGAAGATGACCAGCGCGCCGTCGGCGATCTCGCCGGTCTGCTCCAGGTTCTTCGGGCCGATGGCGGCGATGTAGAGCGGGATCTCGTCGCGGACCGGGTGCACCGTCAGCTTGATGGGCTTGCCGGGGCCGCCGGGCAGCGGCAGGGTCCAGTGCTCGCCCTCGTGGGTCAGCCGCTCGCGGGACATCGCCTTGCGGACGATCTCGACGTACTCGCGGGTGCGCGCGAGGGGCTTGTCGAACTTGACGCCGTACCAGCCCTCGGACACCTGGGGGCCGGACACGCCCAGGCCGAGGCGGAAGCGGCCACCGGACAGGGAGTCGAGCGTGGCGGCCGTCATCGCCGTCATGGCGGGGGTCCGGGCCGGGATCTGGAAGATGGCCGAGCCGACGTCGATGCGCTCGGTCTGGGCCGCGACCCAGGAGAGCACGGTGGGGGCGTCGGAGCCGTATGCCTCCGCCGCCCAGCAGACGGAATAGCCCAGCTTGTCGGCCTCACGGGCGACCGCGAGGTTGTCCGCGTCCATTCCGGCACCCCAGTAACCGAGGTTGATCCCGAGCCGCATGCCGCTCTCCTTACCCATCAGTAACGTCGCTGTTCGGGGGACTCTAGCGTGCGGTGGCCGGATCCGTCAGGGCCGGGTTGTCCACAGGCCGCCGCATGCGGCCGCGCGCGGACAGTAATCTCGACGCCCATGGAGCTAAGGCACCTCGGCAGGACGGGCCTCCGGGTCTCGCGGCTCGGGCTCGGCACCCTCACCTGGGCGCGGGACACCGACGAGCACGACGCGGCCGACCAGCTCAAGGCCTTCTGGGAGGCGGGCGGCACCCTGGTCGACACGGCGGACGTCTACGCGGACGGCGGTGCGGAGTACCTCCTGGGCCGGCTCATGGAGGATCTGGTGCCGCGGTCCGATCTGGTCGTCGCGACCAAGGCGGGCAGCGTGCCGGACCGCGACCGCCGGTTCGACGGCTCGCGCGGCCATCTGCTCGCGGCGCTCGACGCCTCGCTGGAGCGGCTCGGCACGGACCATGTCGACCTGTGGCAGGTGCACGCCTTCGACGCGGGGACGCCGCTGGAGGAGACGCTGCAGGCCCTCGACATCGCGGTGAGCAGCGGCCGGGCACGCTATGTGGGGGTCTCCAACTTCTGCGGCTGGCAGCTCGCCAAGGCCGCCACCTGGCAGCTCGGCGCGCCGGGGACGCGCACCCGGCTGGCGAGTACCCAGATGGAGTACTCGCTGCTGCAGCGCGGTGTGGAGCGGGAGGTGCTGCCGGCCGCTCTGGACCTCGGGGTGGGGCTGCTGCCGTCGTCCCCGCTCGGCCGGGGCGTGCTGACCGGCAAGTACCGGAACAACGCGACACCGAGCGACTCCCGGGGAGCGTCACCGCAGCTGTCGGCCTTCGTGGCCCCGTATCTGGACGAGACCGCGGGCCGGATCGTGGACGCCGTCTCCACGGCCGCGGACGGGCTGGCCGCCACACCGCTTCAGGTGGCTCTCGCCTGGGTACGCGACAGGCCCGGAGTGGCGGCGCCGATCGTCGGCGCCCGCACCGCACAGCAGCTCACGGCGGTGCTGTCAGTGGAGGAGCTTAGTCTTCCGGACGAGATCTGCCGGGCGCTGGACGACGTCTCCGCTCCCGTGCATCACTACCCCGACCAGGACTGGAGCACCCTGTGACCACGGACCGCCCCGCCGGCGAGACCGCTGCCGCGCGGACACCCGACGACGCACCGGACCCCGGCGGCCCGGCCACTTCGGGAGCGCCGGACGGGACCGCGCGGGCGCCCCGTCCGGACAGCGGTGCGCCGGAGGAGGGTCCGGGCGGGGCACCGGACGGCGATTCCGCGGCCGGCGGTTCCGCAGTGGGCGATTCCGCGGCCGGGGAGTCCTCTGCCGGCGACTTCCCGGCAGACGGCTCTCCGGTCGGCGACTCCCCGGCCGACGGCTCTCCGGTCGGCGACTCCCCGGCCGCGGACTCTCCGGCCGGCGGCGCGTCCGGGGAGCCCGCCGCGGGAGGCGAACGGGCCGCGGCCGACGGGCCGTCGAAGCCAGCGGGCACCGCGGCCTCCCCGCCGTCGGGCACCGCCGGGGACCGGCACTCCTCCGGCCCGGGCGCTCCCCCGGCCGACGGGGGCGGCACCGGACGTACCCCGGCCGCCGAGGCGCTCGCCGCGGCGGTGCGGGCGGTGGAGAGCGGCGAGCGGTCCGCCGCCTCGTTCTTCACCGAGCAGAACCGCCCGGCTCCGCCGCGCCCCGCTCGGAGCGAGCCCCACGCGGCACCCTCCCCCGCCCCTGCCCCTGCCCCTGCCCCTGCCCCGACTGCGGCTCCGGCTCCGGCTCCGCAGAGCGGACGGGCCGCTGCTCCGCCCCGTCCGGTGCGCACCGGACCGCCTCCCGCCGAGCGCATGGCCCGAGCGGCGACCCTGCGGGAGGTACTGGTGGCCGGCGGAGCGCCCGAGGAGCTCTCCGAGGCGGTGTTCGGCGCGCTCGGCGAGCGGGCCGCCGAGACCCTGCGGGCCGACCCCTGGCAACTGCTCGCCGTACCGGGTGTGCGCCCGGAGCAGGCCGACGCCTTCGCCCGGGCCCTCATCGGCGGGGAGTGCGGGCCGGACGACGAGCGCCGGGCCCAGGCCCTCATCGGCTGGCTGTTGGAGCGCGCCGCGCTCGAGGGCCACACGGCACTGGAGCCCTCGGCGGTGAGCTCCGCGCTCGCCCGGCGTTCCGTTCCGGACCCGGAGGAAGCCCTGCACACCGCAATCGCGGACGGCGGTGTGCTGGTCTTCCAGGACGCCCTCGACTCCCCCGGCGCCCAGCGGTCGGGCTCCGCCGGCCCGCGCGCGGCGGCCGGGGGCGACGGCGGGGACGCCGAGGGCGAGGGCGAGGAGCGGCCGGTGCGGGTCCTGCTCGGCCTCGACCGGTACGCGCTCGCCGAGGAGAGCCTGGCCGACGGCCTCGCCCGGCTGGTCAACACCTTCGCCCCGCGCGGCGGCCCGGCTTCCGCCGACGATCCGGCCGCGGCACCGGAGGCACCCGCACCCGACGCCGACACGCCTCCCGGCGGATCGCCGGAGGCCGAACCCTCCGCGGGCCACGCGGACTCCGCAGGCGCCTGGCAGGCCGCCGCGGACGCCGCCGCGTCCCCGTCCGCCGCCGAGCTCATCCGGGCCGCGGCCGACAGCGGCCTGGTGGTCCACACCGGCGGTGAGGCCGCCCGTGCCGAGCCCGCGGCCGTGGTGACCGCGGCCCGCGCGCTCGGTCTGCGGGCCTTCGCCGCGGCGCACAGCGAGGACGGCCGCCGCCGGCTGGCCGGACTCCTCGGCACCGGTGCCACTGCCCCGGAGCGGAGTGGGACGGGGCAGGAGGCCCACCGGCCGGAGCACGCCCACGAGGGCGCGGAGGCGGCCGTCACGGTGGCGGGCCTCCTGTCGGGTGCCGAGGGGCCCGGCCGGGACGGGGACGGCGCCTTCGCCCTCGATGTGCTCGTGGTGCTGGACGCCCCCCAGTTGGACGTGGAGTCGGCCGCGATGCTGGTGGAGTCGCTGCCCGACGGCGCCAGACTGGTGCTGAGCGGCGACCCGGTTGTGCTGTGGTCGGCCGGCCCCGGACGGGTCTTCGCCGATCTCCTCGCCGCCCGCACCTGCCCCCAGGTGGCCTCCCGTACGCCCGACCCGGGGCCCATCGGCGAGCTCGTGTCGGGCATCGGCGTGGGCGAGCTGGGCGAGGTGGCGGCGCCCGGCAAGGAGGTCGTGATCGTCCCGGTGCGGGATGCCGGTGAGGCGGTGCACCGCACCGTCCAGCTGGTCGCGGACTCGGTGCCCCGGGCGATCGGTATCCCCTCCGACCACGTCCAGGTCATCACCCCCGGGCACGGCGGCGCGGCCGGTACGCGTGCGCTCAACGCGGCCCTGAAGGAGCGGCTCAACCCGGGACCCGGCCGCTTCGGCGGCTTCGACCCCGGGGACCGGGTCGCCCACGTCCCGGCGCCGGGCCGGACCCTGCCGGGAACGGTGGTGTCGGCGGACGCCGAGGGGCTGCATCTGGACTGCGCGGGCGAGCCCGTCGTGGTGCCGCGGGAGCTGGTCGGCGACACCGTCCGCCACGGCTGGGCCCTCACCGCCCACCAGGCGGCCGGGACGCGCTGGCCCGCAGCGGTCGTGGTGCTGCCCGGCGACGCCACCGCGGCACTGACCCGGTCCTGGGTCTACACCGCCTTCAGCCGGGCGGAGCAGCAGCTGTCGGTGGTGCACGGCGTGGAACAGGCGCTGCCGCGCGCGGTGTCGGAGGTGCCGGTGAAGGAGCGCACGACCCGGCTGCGGGCCCTACTGAACGCCCAGGAACCGCCCGCCGGGTAGGAGGCGCCGGTGTCCGGCCGCCTGCGGGGGCGGGAGGGCGGGCACCCGCCCCCGAACCACGGGCCCGGCCCGCCCTGCGCGGGCGGGCCCCCTCAGTGGTCACGGACGCGGCACAGCCGCCGCCGAGAGCGCACTATCGGCGGCGGCGAGCGGACATCGGCTCCACTGCGTCGGTGCGGGCCGCGCGGAGCCGAACGGGCGGGGTCCCGGTTCAGCGCTCCGAGTCGAGCGTCTCCCGGCTCTCCTCGTCGTCCAGCTCCTCGTCGAACACCGCGCTGACGTCGAACCGGCACACCACCCGCTCCGGGTCCGCCTCGTCGAACGGGCTGTTCAGCCACTCCCCCGGTTCGGCCGCCTCGTCCGCGGCGGCGACCCAGAGGGTGGAGTCACCCTCCTCCAGCCCGAACTCCTTGTGGCGGGAGGCGATCTCGTCCGGTTCGAACTCGCCGAAGAGCACGCCCAGGGCCGCGTGCACGCTGCTGCCGGCGTGCCCCGCGGCGCCGTTCTGCCCGTCGGCCGCCGGATCGGCGTCCGGGTCGAGATCGGCGACCCGCTGTGCCTGGGAGAGCAGCCGGTGCGGTTCGTCGACCGTGTAGTCCCGGCGGATCAGCACACTGATGGCGCTGGGCTCGTCGGGCCCGGTGTAGACGGGCAGCGAGCCGTCCCCGGGGATCTCGAACGGGGTGACCTCGTCGTACGCGTCGTACAGCAGCTCGTCGTAGTCCTCAGCCGCCGCTGCCAGCGCGTTGAACGCGGCGTAGACGGCCGGATCGTCCTCCCCGGACCGCCGCTCGACCGCGTCGAGGTGGCGGTCCAGCGCGGCTTTGACCGCCTCGGCGGCGGCGCGTACCTCGGCAGCGGTGGGCTGAGCAGCATCAGACATAGTGCAGACGCTATCCGTACCAGGGCACTGCCCGCACAATAGATGCGATGCCGGAATATGAATTTCGCGATGTGTATGTGCCGCGGGGTGTCTCCCGTAAAGCCACCACACGTCTCCTCACCGAACACGCCGAGTACGGACACTGGGAGTTGGACCGCCTGCGGCTGAATCCCGACGGCAGCCGCAGGGTGCGGCTGCGCCGCCGGATCATTCGCCAGCTCCACGCAACCTGGTGACACCGGGCGCCGGGCCCCGCCGACCGGGCCCGGCGCCGGCGAGTGCTGCCGTCGGCCGCCCCATGGATCCTGCCTGCCCCGCGCACCTCATCGGCCCCACGCCTCACCGGCCCCGCCGCCCGCTCTCGCCCCACTCGCCCGGAGCACGCCGCCGCCCCGTAGGCCACACGACGGCCCTTTCCGTGGAAGGGGAACCCCGGAGGCGCTGCTCGGACCGCGCCCCGGTGTGAAGGCGCGCCAGGTTCCCCACCGGAGTCTTAGCGCGTCGGAGAGGGGATGCCCCCGCCCGAGGAAGACCGGCCCGCGCTCGGGCGGACCGCGTCCACCCATTCGCGAGCCGACGGTCCGTCCCGGTCGGGCGGCGTGACGCCGGCGCCGCGGCGACGCCGGGAACAACGCGAGGAGCGGGCCCCACAACCGCGGAACCCGCTCCCTGACGCACGGTCTGCACCGTGCGGCGTCTGCTTACCTCTGCGCCGCCTTGGCGCGCCGGTAGAGCACCGCTCCACCGAGCAGCATCGCGGCACTCGCCGGCAGCATGATGCCCAGGGTCTCGGCGGCACCGGTCTGGGCGAGCTGAGCCTGCCCCTCGTGCTGCGCGGCGGGCTTGTTGCGGTGGCCCGACGTGCCCTGGACCTCGTTCGGCTCCTCCGACTCCCCGTCGTTACCGGGAGTGTCCGGGGTGTCCGGGGTGTCGGGGGTGTCCGGCGTGTCCGGGGTATCGGGCGTATCCGGGGTGTCGGGGGTGTTCTGGTTCCCGCCGGACTGGTTGACGCAGCCGTTGCCGAGGGCCGGGTTCAGCGCGCCGCCCACCGAAGCGGTGTTGCCGCAGGCGTTCACCGGCAGGTTGATCGGCGCCTGGATGTTGTTGCCCGAGCCGATGCCGGGCGAGTTGGCGGCACCGCCGCGGGCCTCGGAACCGGAGCCCGAGCCGTTCGTGCCGCTCGCGCTGCTGCCCGAGCCGTTGCCGCACTTGTTGCCCGTAGCCGAGTTGAGCAGCCCGATCGCGGTGACGGTGTTGCCGCAGATGTTGACCGGAGCATGCACCGGCGCCTGAATCGAGTTGCCGGACAAGACGCCCGGAGAGTTACGCGCCACGGCCTCCGCGTTGGCGTCCGCGTGGGCGTAGCCACCGGTCACGGCGAGGACACCGCTCGCAGCCGCAACCGTGATCAGGCTCTTTCTCGCGACCTGTCGCATGAGTTCGCTCCCCTACTGCCTTTACCTGTTGCCTTCGGAAGGCTTGCGGGCGAATTCCCGCTCGCCAGGCCCCTGCGCCCCGGAGTGCATGGCGTGCGCTCCGGACCCACGGGGGTCACACCCTCATGGGTTGCGAACAACCTCAGTGTCGGATGCAGGTGTTGCCGAAGACGGGTCCAGACCGCCAGTGGCAGCCGCAACAGCGGCAACCTTCTGGATCATTCGTCCTCCTGTTGGCAATGCGGCCTCAGCGAGACCGCACAGCCTGTAACGAGAAGGGGGGAACCGAGCTACGGGACCGTCCGTGCGTTCACTCTTTCTGACCAAGGGCACCCGAATACGGAGCCTGTGGAGGCACCGCCCCGCACGCCCCGGGGAGCGTGCGGGCGGGCCGGTGGCCGGGCCGGCCCCGCGGCGGGAGTCAGCTCCGGTCCGGGACCGGAGTCAGCTCTGCTCCAGGAAGCGGTCGAGCACCCGGACGCCGAACTTCAGCCCGTCCACCGGGACTCGCTCGTCGATGCCGTGGAACATGCCCGCGAAGTCCAGCTCGGGCGGCAGCTTCAGCGGCGCGAACCCGAAGCAGCGGATGCCGAGGTCGTCGAAGGACTTGGCGTCGGTCCCGCCGGACAGCATGTACGGCACGGCGCGGGCGATCGGGTCCTCGGCCTTGAGCGCCGACTGCATGGCGTCGACCAGCGCTCCGTCGAAGGTCGTCTCCAGCGCCCGGTCGGCGTGCACGTCCTCGCGCCGCACCCGCGGGCCGAGGATCCGGTCCAGGTCCGCGAGGAACTCGTCCTCATGGCCCGGCAGGAAGCGGCCGTCGACGTGGGCGGTCGCCTGGCCCGGGATCACATTGACCTTGTAGCCGGCGCCGAGCATGGTCGGCGCGGCGGTGTTGTTCAGCGTGGCGCCGATGAGCTTGGCGATCCCGCCGAGCTTGGCCAGGGTGGCCTCCATGTCCTCCGGGTCCAGCGGGGTGCCGAGCGCGTCGGACAGTTCGTCGAGGAAGGACCGCACGGTCTTGGTGACGCGGACCGGGAACTTGTGACGGCCCAGCCGTCCGACGGCCTCGCACAGCTCCGTGATGGCGTTGTCCCGGTTGACCATCGAACCGTGGCCGGCGGTGCCGTCCACGGTGAGGCGCATCCAGTGCATGCCCTTCTGCGCGGTCTCCACCAGGTAGAGGCGGAGGTTCTCGTTGACCGTGAAGGAGAAGCCGCCGACCTCGCCGATCGCCTCGCTCACCCCCTCGAAGAGCTCCGGGTGCCGGTCGACCAGGTGCCGGGCGCCGTAGATGCCGCCGGCCTCCTCGTCGGCCAGGAAGGCGAGCACGACGTCGCGCGGGGGCTTGCGGCCACTGCGCATCCGCTCCCGCACCACGGCGAGGGTCATGGCGTCCATGTCCTTCATGTCGACCGCGCCGCGGCCCCAGACACAGCCGTCGGCGATCTCGCCGGAGAAGGGGTGGTGGGTCCAGTCGTCGGCGTTGGCCGGGACGACGTCGGTGTGGCCGTGGATCAGCAGAGCGGGCCGGGACGGATCCTCCCCCTCGATCCGCACGACCGTCGAGGCCCGGCCCGGGTGCGACTCGAAGATCTTGGGCTCGAGCCCCACCTCGGCGAGCTTCTCGGCGACGTACTCGGCGGCGGCGCGCTCACCGGGACCCGAGTGGTCGCCGTAGTTGCTCGTGTCGATCCGGATCAGATCCCGGCAGAGGTCGACGACCTCGTCCTCGCCGGTGACGGTGCTGCTCGCCGCGGCCGAATTCGACTCGCTCACGCTGCCTCCTCGTGTTCGCGCCGCGGACGCGCCCCCGGCGGAGCGCCGCACACGGCTTCGGTCCAGGCCATCCTCCCGCGCCGGGCGCCCCAGCCCAAGGCCACCGGGCCGCCGTCATCCGCCCGTCACAGTCCGCCGCCCGGGGTGCGGAGGCGATCGGGCGGGTGATCGAGCAGCTCCGGATGTTTGCTATGGTTTTCCACGTCGGAACGGCCGCGGGCCTCCGGCAGACACCTTGTCCGGGTGGCGGAATGGCAGACGCGCTAGCTTGAGGTGCTAGTGCCCTTTATCGGGCGTGGGGGTTCAAGTCCCCCCTCGGACACCAGCTGAGACCCCACTTCGTGTGGGGTTTTCTGCTTTTCCGGGCTGTGGCGCGCAGCGGCGTGACCAAGAGCCCAACGAATCCCCAGGTCGGACCAGGGATGACAGGCCAGTCGGCCCGCACCGGAGGCGGTGAGCTTCCGCGCCCCGCCTTCGCGCCGATCCGTGGGCAGGGCGGCCGGGGCCCGGCAGGCTCCGGGGCGCAGGCCGAACACGGCCACCGAACGGGGCGGGGTTTCCTTGACTGCCCCCCTTGTGGAAATCCCCCTACGCTCGCCGGCCATGGATCAGCAGGGTGCCGATCCGGCGCTTCCCATCGGCGGGGGCCGGGAGCACGGTGGCAGCCACGTCCGCGAAGCCGTATTCCTTGAGCAGCATGGCCCAGGTTTCCGGTTCGTAGTCCCACCGCCTCACCACGGCAGGGTCCTCCTCAGGACCTCGGGGGATGTAGGACGCCTGGCATCCGTAGCAACCCTCCACGGCCGGATGCTGGGACATGGCGAACACCCCGCCGGGGGCGAGTGCGCCATGTGCGGCGGGCAGCATGAGCCCGGGATCGGTGAAGTAGGCGGCGCCGAACACGGAGTAGATCGCGTCGAAGGGAGTCTGCGCGGTCTCCATGAAGGCAAGCGCCTCGCCCTGGTGCAACTCCAGGCCGTCCACCTCCGGCCAGCGCTCACAGGCCTTGGAGAGCTGTGCGCGCGACAGGTCCACGCCTACGGCCTTCATGCCGAGGGTGGCCAGGTGGGCAAGGTTCCCTCCCGCCCCGCACCCGAGGTCCAGCACGGTCCCACCTGGCCGCAACGCGAGTACCTCTACCCCGGGGCCGTGGTCCGGGTGCTGGGTCCAGTTGAACCATGTGGTCTCGCCCTTGGCGTTCGTAGTCCGCCGCTGGGGCTTGGTCTTCGAGTAGGCGTCCCAAGCAGCACTACGGGTGTCTGACACTTTCCGTCCCTTTACTGAAGGCGTGCAGCCGCCCGGCGGGTGACCGGGCGGCTGATGGTTCACGGGGTACTTGCTTGCCCTAGCTGACCGGGCTGTCGGTGCACCCAGCGTGGCACTGCGAGCAGTCCGCCGCGCCCTCGTTGGGCCAGAACTCGGGGTCGATGGTGAACCCGGCCGCGCGGATCGTGGCCTTCGTCACGTCCATGGCGGCCCGACCCGCCTCGGGGTCCGAACCGGTCTCGGTGTCGTCCGGGACGTGGTGGATGTACTCGGCACCGAGCGCCATGGAGAACGCGACGTAGGGCACGCTCCGCTGAAGGAACGCGTGCCAGAAGAGGTCCACCCGAAGCGACGGGGTGAGCGGCTCGTCAGAGCGCGTCGAGGCGACCAGGAAGGCCACCATCTGGTTCACGCCGCGCTCGCCCATCTCGTCGGACAGCTCTGGCCAGGTCTTGCGTACGTCCTGGATGAGGCTGCCCCGAAGGTCGCGGCTGATGAGGTCCGAGACCTCGGTCGACTGCTGTGTGATCGTCACGTCTGTGCCTTCCTCGTCATAGGACGACCTGGGGTCGGTCCCTGCGGATGGTGCGTGATCGTGGGTGGCATGGTGGGCACTCACACGGGCCATCTGGCCGACGCTGCCGGAGTCAGCGGCTTCTCGCTTCGGTCAGTCGGATACACGGGCTTGTCCGCCGTACCGGGATACCCACTGGGTCATGGTCATGAGGCGTGGTGCCGGTGGTTGCGGAGCTTCACGTTCGCGTCAGACGCAGCGGACTTGTCTCCGCGCGCCCATGCCGCCTCCCGTTCCTGCGCAACCGCCGCGCAGATCCCGCAGCCTTCGACGGGCGTCGGCTGCAAGGGCGGGAGTGAGAGGGTGATCGGTCCTCCGGGGCTGCCTCCGGGAAGCCCCTGGTTCCTGAACTCCTTGGCCATTCGCTCACCCTCCCGATGCGGCTGCGTCCACGACGCCTCGATGTTGCTCCCGCACGTCAGGGCAGAGCGACGACGGAGCGGGTGTCGGGTGGGCGTCCCTCGAACGGGCGTCAATGACGCCTTGAGGGCGTCAAACCGGTGTCATTGAGCGGCACTTCGGCCTAGTTTTGACGCCATGACGACGACCGTCGCAGTGCCGAATGATGTGTTGCGGGCCGTACGTATCGGCCTGCGTATGAGCCAAGACGACTTCGCCAAGGCCATCCGTCGGGCAGGCCTAGAACTCGGAGAGCCCAACGAGGCATCGAAGCGTCTGGTGCAGCGCTGGGAGTCAGGGACGAGTAAGACGCCCCCGGGGCGTGTACGCAAGGGCGTTAGAGCGGGTCACGGGCCGTCCAGTGGAAGCCCTGGGTTTCACCCTGCCAGTACCGATGGCGAGGGTCCACGCAGACGGCAAAGGAGGGCATGACATGGACGCAGGAGCAGACGGAGTCACCTCCGCTGCTGCAACCCCTCAGACAATCCAGGCGACCGCCGAGACCTACTCGGGGGTATGGCTCAGCCGCTACGAGTTCTTCTCGTCGAGTCGGGATGAGACCTACGAGGGCAAGCACTACGTAGTGATCGTCCAGCATGGAAACCGGCTGACGGCTCAGAGCCTGCCGGATGCGTCCTCGAACCCGGACAGCCCTCTCACCCTGGACCTGACCGTGGATCGCAACGTGGTCACTGGCTCGTGGGTGGAGCAGACCGCTTCGGACGGTTACTACAACGGCGCTCGCTACCACGGTGCGGTCCAATTGCTTGTGGAGCCGACCGGCCGACGCATGGCGGGAAAGTGGGTCGGGTTCGGCAAGGACTTCGATGTGAACACGGGGCCGTGGGAGCTGCGGCTGGTGGACCGGTCCACATCGAAGGCTGCGCTGGAGCAGTACAGTCGACCGCCGGAGTAGAAAGCCGCTGCTAGTACTCCAGTGCGGTTTCGTGATCTATCCAGCAGGTTCATCGGCGGATCGTCGTCGGTAGTGGCTGTGTCGGGCTATTGCCTGGTGGCGTCTGCGCCAGATTGACCAGTTGCAGCAGCCTGGCAGCAGTCAGGGCCGGCTGGCCGAAGACTGCGGTAAGCAGGTGGCGGATCTCCGGGACGGTCAAGGAGATCGGTTCGCTGCTGCGAGCTGGGCGGTGCGGATCGTTGGGTCGCTTCGGTGCCGCGTCGGCGGCAACGGCGGCCAGGAGGACCAGAGCAAGCATGGCGAGCGTTATGTGCCGGTGCCATGAAGTCCAGTGCCTGACCTGGTAGTGGTCGAGTCCAACTTCGCTCTTCGCAGCCTGGAAGCACTCCTCGACGCTCCACCGGACACCGGCCACGCGCACCAGCTTCGGAAGGGCCACCGTGATGGGTGACCAGCACAGGTAGAAGGCCAGTTCACCACTGGTGCGGTTGCGGCGGGTGAGCAGGTGGCGGTGTTCGGCGGCGCCGATGTGGATCCAGGCCCAGTCGTAGTAGCGCGGGCCCTTCGCCCCAGGGCCTGCACTCTGCCGCTGCCAGGCGGTGGCGGGCAGGCGGTCGGCGACGGGGTCCGCGCGGACGGGGGTGCGGCGCTGGTTGATCCACACCCGCGTTGAGCAGGCGACGGCCATCACGTAGCCGGTCCCGCGTGCCTCCAGACTGGCACGGAGCTGTGGGTCCTGCCCGTAGGCTTCGTCGCCGGCCACCCACAGTGCCTCCACTCCGGCGTCCAGCGCGGCGGTGATCATCTCCCAGGCCAGACGGGGCTTGGTCGCGAACCGCACCGTCCCAGGTATCCCGGCCGCCTGGCGGCGTTCGGGATCGGTGCACCAGGATGCTCGGGCAGGTAGAGCCGGCGGTCGATCAGTGCCCGTCCCCGGCTGGTGGCATAGGCGAGGAAGACGCCGACCTGGGAGTTCTCGATGCGCCCGGCGGCGCCGGTGTACTGCCGCTGGACGCCTGCCGAGGCCCGGCCCTTCTTCACGAAGCCGGTCTCGTCCACGATCAGCACGCCGCCATCGGCGCCGAGGTGTTCGACGGCGTACATGCGGATGTCGTCCCGGACGGCATCGGCGTCCCAGCGGGCGTAGCGCAGCAGCCGCTGCATCGGCCCCGGTCGGACGTGACCAGCCTGCTCGGCCAGCCGCCAGCAGTTCTTCCGCTCCACTTGCGACAGCAGCTCGAGCAGATAGGCACGGGCACACGCCCTCGGCTCAACTCAACCGAAGCGGCCCGCGATCCGGGCCACGACCTGGTCGAACATCATCCGCCAGCGGGCAGGTCTACGCTGTGGCTCACGGCCACCGAACAATCTTCGTTTGTCCACACACCAACCGATGATCACGCGGTGGCCGTACCCGTTCCCAGCTGGGTCCGTTACGAGGTTGGAAGATCATGACGGATTACCAGGAGTCCCGTCGCCCTCGACATTGGCCACCATCTTGCGTAGCACCTTGAGTGCGGCCATGTACTCTTCGTCGCTGATGCCCTGGTGGACCACGGCGCGTACCTCGGTCACCAGATCACGGAGCCGCGCTCTGGCAGTCTCCCCGGCATCCGTGAGGTGCAGGCGCTGCCCGTCGTCGATTCGCAGCCATTCGCGGTGGAGTAACTGGTCGATGACCCTGGCGATTTCGTGCGGCCCGTCGGCAAGGTGCGTCAGCTGCGCGATGGTCTCCTCGCGACTCGGCGCCGTGGGACCGCCGTTCACGCGGTTGAGTACCCAGTACTGCGGCTGCGTGACGTCGACCTTGGCCATCGCGTCACGCAGATGCCGGGTGACGGTCGTATGGGTCAGGCCGCACCAATAACCGACCGGCTGAGTTGCCAGCATGTCATCGGTGGCGGCAGGGTTTGCCGGCGCCTGATCGGTGGTGGTTCCGGTGAGTGCTTCCATGATCGCGACGCTACGTACCCCCGGCGCACGGAACAATCGGAATGCGGTATTCGCTGCAACTCGACCTGGGGGCACGTCGGAAGCGCGACCACCGTCATCCTTCGAGCCGTCGCAGCCCGCGCCGTCACGCCGAAGCCCACCGCGGCCTGTGCCGACGATGGCTCACCCATGCAGCCAGCGGGTACATCACGAAACCGCACTGGAGTACCAGGCGGGTTGGTCACGCGACCAACTCATAACCAACAGCGGTCCGAAACAACGAGAAACAGCAGGTGAGGGTGACCATCCGTGGCAGGCTCCGGATGGTCACCACCGGGGTGTTCGCGCAGGTCAGCGAAGTAACAAGCTGGTGCCCGAGTGGGAGTTCAAGCCCCCCTCGGACACCACAGGAATCGCACCGATGGTGCCGGTCACTGCGACCGGCACCATCGGTCTTTTGTCGCCGCCGGCCAGGTGTCATGGCGTTGGCGCCGGGTCGGCCGGTCGGCCGGGGACGGAACCGGCCGGTCCGGGGCCGGGAGCGCCACCGAGGCGGGGCCGGCTCACCTTCTCCGCGGGGGGCCTCCCACGCGCCGTCGCACGCCGCCGACCAGGTGTGGTGCGGTGAAGCCGGCGCCGTAGACGAAGCGCATGGCGGGGCCGAAGGACGGGGCGGCCAGCAGTCCGGCGAAGAAGAGGCCGCGGTGCGAGGACTCGAAGCGGCCGTTCAGCTGTGGACCCCGGCCGCCGGCGACCCGGCGCAGCCCGGCGCGCAGCCCCGGGTCCAGCATCTGCAGCCGGGCGAGATCGGTCGTGAAGCCGGTGGCGGCGATCACGTGCTCGGTCTCGACGGTGCGCCGTGAGCCGTCCGCGGTGGTGAATTCGAGCCGGACGCCGTCGCCCCGCGCGGCCGCGGTCCGCAGCCGGTGTCCGAGGACGACCGGGACGCCGCTCTCGACGCGTTCCCGCAGCCACCACGCCCCGGCGGGGCCCAGCGCGGTGGACGCGATGCGCACCCGGGCGGCCGCCGGCAGCCGCCGTACCGCCCACGGGGTCTCGGCGAAGACCCAGCTGGGCCATCCCGTGCCCAGGCCGCAGTGCGGGTCGCGCAGGGAGCGGGCGAGGCTGCGGTGGAGGGGCTGCGGCGTGCTGTTCCAGGCGATCCGGCCGGCGCGGGCGACGACCTGCGCGGTGGCCCCTTCCTCCGACAGCAGCGCCGCGGTCTCCAGGGCCGCCTGCCCGGCGCCGATCACGGTGACGTGCCTGCCCTTGAACCGGGACAGGTCGTTGTGGTGGCTGCTGTGCGAGGCCAGGTCCGGCGGGAGTCCCATGAGCGTCCGCGGGACGTGGACCAGCGGCATCACCCCGACCGCCAGGGCCACCGTGCGGGCCGGGATCGACTCTCCTTCCCGGGTGCCGACGAGGAAGCCCGCCCCGCGCGGCCGTACGGCGGTGACGGTCCGCTCCTCGACCTCCGGCACGGCCTGCTCGGCGAACCACATCCCGTAGTCGGTGAAGGTGCCGATGGACATCGGGCTGCCGTGCTCGGCGGGCAGGCCGCGGGAGGCGCAGTACGCGGACAGGGTGCGGTCGCCGGTGGGGTCGGACAGGTTCGAGGACCAGGGCTCCGACTTCAGGAACATGCCGGTCGGCATGTGGTCCCGCCACGAGGCCATCGGACGGCCGAGCACGCGCAGCCGCAGTCCGGCCGCGGCCGCGTGGGCGGCGATGGACAGTCCGTAGGGGCCCGCGCCGACGACTACCAGGTCGTACATGGGTGCTTTCCACTCTCTCGTCGTGGGGAACGTGCGGTGGTTCGGAGGGAGTCAGGGGCGGTGGGCACGGTGGCCGGGCCGTCGGCCGGACGGTGCGTCAGGGGGCCAGGGCCGCCCGGGGGCGGGGGCGCAGCCGCCGCAGGCCCTTCCGGCCGCCGCGGCCCAGCCAGCCGGCGGCCATCGCGGCGAACGGCGCGGGGTCGTCGGCGGCGAACCAGGCGGTCTCCCCGGTCCGGCGCCGGGTGCCCCGGCCGGGGCCGCGTCCGGTGTCGCGCCGCAGCCGTGCCGTGGCGGCGGTCGCGAGGCCGGACAGCAGGGCGTAGTTCTCGGCCACGAAGACCCGGCCGGGGACGGGGTCCGCGGCGATGACGGGCCGGCCGGTGAGATCGAGGTGCAGGGCGCGGACGACGTCCTGTCCGGCCCGGTCGGTGAAGAGCCGGAACTGCGCGCCGGGGCGGGGGTTGAAGTCGAGCAGGTGGTACCGGCCGGTGGTGGTGTCGCGCCGGAAGTCGAGGTCGAGGATCCCGCGGTAGCCCAGCCGCTGGGCGAGTCCGAGCGCGGCGCGTTCCACGTCGAGGTTGGGGAACCAGGTGCCGACGGCGGTCAGTCCGGTGCGCACCGGCCAGGCGAGTTCCTTGCGGCCGGTGCCGCCGACGAGGCAGACGGACTCCGCGCCGAAGCAGCCGTGGAAGAACCAGTCGGTGCCGCGGCCGCCGGGGATGTGCTGCTGGAGCAGCAGCGGGCTGCCGGCGTGTGCGCTGTGCTCGTAGAGCGTGCGGGCCTGGTCGGGGGTGTGGACGAGCGTGGTGCTGCGCAGCCCCGTCGTCCGGGACAGCAGCCAGGGCCGGCTCCACTTCGCCACCACGGGCAGGCCGAGGTCCCGGGCGAAGCCGGCCGCCTCCCGGCCGCTCCCGGGGACGACGGTGAGCGGGTGGCAGATTCCGGCGGTCCGGCACAGTTCGGCGAGTTGCGCCTTGTCGGCCACCCGCTCGGAGAGTCCGGTGGGTTGATGGACCATCAGGTAGCTGTCGTCGAGGTGGGGGGCGATCCGGTCGGCGGCGATCGCGCTGATGTCGTCCATGGGGATCAGCACCGCGGGGCGGCCGATGTGCCGGGCGATGCGGCGGAGCGCGGGGTAGAGCCGCTCGAGGGAGGGGCCGCCGCCGGGCCAGTGGTGGGCCCGGTGCAGAAAGCGGGACCGGTTGACCGGGCTGCCGGGCGATTCGACGAGGGTGTGCACCTCGATTCCCGCCCGGCCGAGCGATCTGACGGCACCCAGCGTTCCGTGGTGAAAGGGGTTGTCGTCGAGGCGGAGCAGCAGTGCCGGCACACCGGTGTCGAACGTCGGGCGCGGAGCCGGGTGAGCCGCGGAGTCGTGGTGCACTGCTCCCCTTCGGGTCGATGGGCCGTGCGGGCGATGAATTCTCGAACGGGCTATCAGAATCCATTCAATGAGACTGTGCGAAATACGTCCCATTTACTGTCAGGGGGTATGCAGCCCGTCCGAGTTGCACGCCGGAAGGAGTAGCCATGTCCCACCCGTCCCGGCGGCTTTTGTCCATGTGCCTCGGCGTGCTCGCCGTGGTCGTGATCCTCACGGGTGCGGCCATGGCGACGGCCGGGCCGCTGCGGGGCGGGTCGCGCTCCTGGCGCCCGGAGCCGGCGGGGGTTCCGTGGGGAGCGTTCCTCGGCTCCGGTGCCGAGGGCGTGCGGGACATGACGAGAATGCAGCAGTGGCTCGGTGGCACGGAGTTGCGCGTCGGGCACACCTATCTGCCGGGGAACCACTGGACCGACATCGAGGGTGACCGGGGGCTGCTGGGGGCGTGGGCGCGGTGGCGGAACGCGGACCCGGACCGGCTGTTCGTGCTGAACGTGCCGATGCTGGACCGCAACGAGGCCCGGGTGCCGGACCGCGAGGTGGCGGGTCTCCTGGAGCGCGGGGCCCAGGGCGAGTTCGACGAGCACTACCGGACGCTGGCCGCGCGGCTGGTCGAACTGGGCCTGCCGGACACGGTGATCGTGCCGGGCTGGGAGATGAACGGCACCACCTACACCGGGCGTTGCGCCCCGAACCCGGAGGCCTGGAAGGCGTACTGGATGGGGATCGTGATGGTGATGCGCTCGGTGCCGGGGCAGCGGTTCCGGTTCGATTTCGCGCCGAGCCGGGGGAAGGACGCCATCGGCTGGACGCACTGCTATCCGGGCGACGACGTGGTCGACATCATCGGCATGGATTCCTACGACCAGCCGCCCGGGAACGATTTCGACGAGCACGTCGACCAGCCTTTCGGACTGCGTGCCCATGTGGAATTCGCGGAGGCGCACGGCAAGCCGGTCTCGTATCCGGAGTGGGGACTCTTCCGGAACGGCGACAACCCGGAATACATGCGCAGAATGCTGAAGTGGATCGCGGATCACCCGCCGGAGTACCACACGATCACCGATTACTGTCCGCACGGGGTGTGGCGGTGCGGGAAGAATCCGCAAGCCTCCCGGGTCTTCCGCTCGGTGCAGTTCACCGGGGTTCCCGGCCCGGAGCAGGGGGCGCGGGCGGACTGTCTGCAGCTGGACCTGGGGCCGTGGCTGTCGCCGTTCGTCGGCCGGCGGCGGCTGTGCGTCCGGTTCTGGCAGGACTCCTGAGCCGGGACTCCTGAGCCGGGACTCCTGAGCCGGCCGCCGGGCCGCTGTCACCGCGGTCCGGCGCCGCCCGCCCGCCAGTTGTTGAGCCGGGTGCGCCAGGCGCGCAGGGCCGGGGCCCTGGTCCGTACCTCCTCGGCGAGCCGGGTCCGGCCCGCGACCTGTGCCGCGTAGAGCCGCAGCATCGGCTCCAGCTCCCGGCGGGCCAGCAGATAGCGCTGGTTGACCACGCGCTCCGGCCGCCAGTGGTGCTTGTAGGCCTCGTCGCCCCGCAGCAGGCTGAGGGCCCGGCCGGTCCGGGCGGCGCAGTCCGCGTCGTGGCGCAGCAGCATGGTGTTGATGTCGGCCTTGGCTGCCCGGAGATCGGGGTGGGCTCCGTACAGGTAGCCGCCGGCGAGGCCGGACGACGTCAGGGTCACGTCGACCGCGGCCACGTGGCCGTCGAGCCGGTACTCGGTGACGAGGGCGTGCCCCGCCCCGACCATCGGGGGTACCGCCCGCAGCAGATGGGCGGCGAAGCGGGGGCGGAGGTGCTCGGGGGTCACCCCGCGGCCCTGCCACTGCAGGCTGTGCAGCCGGAGCATGGTCTCGACCGCGCGGGGCACCTCGGGTTCGGGCACGGTGCGGTCCTCGAGGTCCAGGCCGGCGAGCTTGCGCAGCTTGCCGCGGGAGCGGCGGGCGCTGGACGCGGGCATCCGCCGGAGCAGTTCCTCGACGGGCACGCCCGGGAGCTCCAGGCACAGCGAGTCCTCCCGGCGGCGCCGGGGGCCGGGCCAGAGCTCGAAGATCCGCTCGGCGGCGGCGCCCGGGCGGGCCTCCCGCAGGTCGACGACGGCGGCCCGGGCCGCCTGGCTCAGCCCTTTGACCAGTGCGTGCGCCGCGGCGTCCGCGCAGGAGTCGTCGATCAGCACGTCGAGGAAGTCCGAGAGGGTGCCGCCGAGGGGGGTGAGGGCGGGCATCGGACGGTAGGTCAGTATCAGCGGGGCGGCGCCGACCAGCCGGCCGTCCCGGTGCACCAGCAGCAGCCGCAGTCGTCCCGGCGTCCCGTAGGACTGCCACCACGAGTGCAGCCAGGCGTGGGTCTGGAAGGGGGTGGCGCTGCGGCAGCGCCGGTGCAGGCCGTCCCAGGCGGGGGCGAGCCGCGCGAAGCGGTCCGGGTCTCCGCAGAGGGTCACGGACAGGCCGGTGGGGACCTGCGGGCCGGGCCGGGCGCGCGCGGTCGTCGGCGCCGTCACCTGGCACCGTCCGCGGCGGGCCGGTCCGCGGCCCGTCGGCGGGTGCCGGGCTGGACCAGCATCACCAGGCAGCCCAGCAGACCGCCGGCGCAGACGCCGACACCGACGGCGATCTTCGCCGACGGGGAGGTCGGGGCGGCGGGGGTGAGCGCCTTGGAGAGCACCGCGAGCCGCACTCCGGTGTTGGTCGCGGAGGCGTTGGCGTAGCTGGTGAGGGCGCGGGCGACCTCGTTGGCGTTGACGGCCGCCTGCTCGGCGCGGGAGTCGCTGCCCTGGATCTCGATCATCGGAGCCTCGGGCGAGGTGAGGGCCCGGACGCGCTTGCGCAGCGTCTCCGCGGGGACGCCGGCGGCCGTCTGGGCGTTGTCGAGGACGGCCCCGCCGGTGACGACCCGGCCGTAGGCGTGGGCGAAGCCGAGGGCGGTCGCCGGGTCCGCGGCCTTGCCGGGTGCCACCACCACATAGCTGGAGGCGGTGAACCGGGGCGCCTTCACCAGGCCGTAGACCCCGCCGAGGAGCCCGCCGAGCAGGGCCAGCAGCAGCACGGGCGCCCAGATGGGCAGCGGCCTGGGCAGGAAGGACGGGGAGGGCAGGCGGCGGGCGGTCCGGGGCTCGGACGGCTTCGTCAGGACGGTTTCGGTCATGGCGGCGGTCACCTCTTCGGATGGGACAGGGTGGGAACGGAGCGGTGCGGTACGGCGGGCGGGCGGCGGGCGGCTCCGGCGGTGGCCAGGGCGCGGTCGTAGACGGCCACCAGCTGTTCGGCGCTGTGCGCGATGTCGTAGCGCCGGACGGCGGGAGCGGGCAGGCGGAGCGGGGTGGCGGCCGGATACCGGCGGGCCGCGTCGGCCAGGGCGTCGGCCAGCGGCCCGGTGCCGGGGGCGATCCGGAGGGCGCCGGGGGCCTCGTCGGCCGGGAGTTCGTCGATGGCGGGGCTGGTGACGTGGACGACGGGCAGTCCGGCGGCCAGGGCCTCCAGCACGGCGAGGCCGAAGGTCTCCTCGGTGGAGGGGGAGACGAACAGGTCCATGGCGGCGAGGAGTCCGGGGACGCCCGCGCCGCGGCCCGCGTCGGAGGCCACCGCGCCGCCGCACTCGCCGGTCAGCCGGACGCGGGCGGAGATGCCGAGCCGGAGGGCCTGTTCCCGCAGGGCGGTGCGCTCGGGTCCGTCGCCCGCCAGCAGCAGCCGGACGCCGGGCACGCGCGCGGCGGCGGCCAGCAGGACGTCGTACCGCTTGCCGGGGACGAGCCGGCCCACTCCCCCGGCCACGAAGGCGTCGTCGGGGATGCCGAGCCGGGCTCGGGCGGCGGCGCGGGCCGCGGGGTCGAAGCGGAAGTGGCCGGCGTCGATGCCGTTGGGCACCACCCGGATGCGGTGGCCGGGCACGCCCCAGGCGCGCAGCCGGGCCGCGACGGTGGCGGAGACGGCGACGGTGGCCGATCCCAGGCGCTCGGTGGCGAGGTAGAGGGCGCGGTTCCCGGCGGTGAGCGGCCGGCCCTCGATGCCGGCCGCGCCGAGGGAGTGCTCGGTGGCGACCACGGCCCGTACCCCGGCGGTCCGGGCGGCGGTGCGGCCGAAGACGCAGGCCCGGTAGAGGTGGGTGTGGACCAGGTCGTAGCGGCCGGCCCGGACCGCGCGGACGAGCCGGGGCAGCGCGGACAGGTCGCGGTTGCCGCGCATGCCCAGATGGGTGACGCGGGTGCCGTCGGCCCGGATGCCGCGGGCCACGGCGCCGGGGTTGGTGAGGGTGAGGACATCGCACCGGACCGGCAGGTGGCGCAGGAGCAGCCGGAGTTGCTGTTCCGCGCCGCCCGCGCCGAGACCGGTGATGATGTGCAGCACTCTCATCGCGCGACTCCGGCGCGCGGCGCGTCGGGCATCCCCCGGCGGCGGAAGGGGTGCAGCAGCCGCTTGACGGTGAGCCGCAGCGCGGTGTCCTCGTTGCCGATGTGAATGCGCGGCAGGGCGTACGGGCCGGTGAGCGGGCCGGGGTCGATGGCGCAGGCGTAGCTGTAGCCCGCGCCGCGCACGGCGTCGAGGGCCCGGGCGTCGACGTCGCCGTAGGCGTAGCAGTAGCCCTCGACGGGGCGGTCGGTGATCTCGCGGAGCAGTTTGCGGCTGTGGGCGGTCTCCGCGAGGAGGGTGGCCTCGTCGGCGTCGGGGAGGCTGACATGGCGCATGCCGTGGGAGCCGATCTCCATGCCGGCGACCGCGGCGTTCCGGACGCCCTCCTCGGTGAGCAGCGGCTTGCGGGGGCCGAGCGGGTCCCAGGCGTTGTCGCCGCCGAGGCGGCCGGGGAGCACGAAGACCGTGGCGGTGAAGCCGTGTTCGCGGAGCAGCGGGACGGCGTTCTCGGTGAAGTCGGCGTAGCCGTCGTCGAAGGTGAGGCCGACCAGGCGGGATCCGCGGCCCGCGGCGCGCTCCCGGAGCAGTTCGGCGATGCCCACGCCGCGCAGCCCGCGGCTCTTCAGCCAGCGCAGCTGGCGGCGCAGCCGGTCGGGGGCGACGGTGACCCGGTAGGGGTCCTCCGTGCAGTGGGTGACGGAGTGGTACATCAGCAGCCAGGGTTCAGCGGGCATGGCGGCGCCTTCGGTCGACGGAGGAGAGCAGCAGCCGGATTTCCGGCGCGCGGAGGCAGAGGGCCGTGACGGCGAACGCGGTGAGGACGACGAGGCAGCCGGCCGCCGCGGCGACCGGGGCGGTGCCGCACGCGGACGCCGCCGCCCAGCCGGCGGCCGTGGCGACGGCGGCGGCGAGCGCGAGCCGGCCCAGTCCCGCCGTCACCCGGCGGACGTCGACGGCGATGCCCTGCCGGCCGAGGCCGCGGAGCAGCAGCAGCGCGGTGACGAGGATGCCCAGCGCGTTGGCGGCGGCGATGCCCAGCACTCCGCAGTACGGGACGGCGGCCCGGGCGCCGACGATGGTGATCAGCAGTCCCGCGGCCATCGAGGCGGCCGGGTGCCAGGTGGGCCGGGCGGCGGAGAAGTAGGGGCGGATCAGCGCACCGGTGAGGCTGTGGCCGAGCAGCCCGAGGGCGTAGACGCGCATCACGGAGGCCGTCGCCGCGGTGTCGTGGCTGTCGAAGGCGCCCCGCTGGAAGAGGAGCTGGATCAGCTGGGGGGCGCAGGCGGCGACGTACGCGGCGCCGAGCAGCACCACCAGACCGGCGAGGGTCAGGTCCCGCTCCACGCGGCGGCGGGCGCGGTCGGCCTGGCCGTCGGCCATGGCCCGGGCGACGAGCGGGAACGTCACCGTGCAGACCATCAGCGAGAGGACCATGGGGACCTGCGCCACCTTCTGCGCGTAGTTCAGGTGCGAGATGGCTCCGGCCGGCAGCGAGGAGGCCAGATGGCGTTCCACCAGGACCTGCGCCTGCCGGGTGAGGGCGAACAGGGCGACCGGCGCGAGGACGGGGCCGCACAGGGGCACCGTCCGGGCCCGTGGCGTCCGGACCCGCGGTGTCCCCTGCGGGCCACCGGACGGCGGAGGGGCGCCCCCGGACGGTCCGGCCGGCGCGGCGAGCGGGCCGGCCGGACGCCGTAGGCCGGGCAGGACGACGGTGCGGACGCGGGCCAGGGCGCCGGGCACGGCCGCCGGTACCGGAGAGCGGTCTCCCCGGCGTTCCGGGGCGCGGCGCAGACGCCGGCCGGTCCGGGCGGGGAACTGCCGTAGGATGGACGGCAGTTGCACCAGGACCATCAGAACGCCGCCGAGGGCGACCCCCGCGGCGGCGGCCCGGACCCCGCCCGTGCGGTGCAGGGCCAGCACGGTGGCGATGATCCCGGCGTTGTAGGCCACGTAGATGGCGGCCGGGGGCACGAACCGCCGGTGGGCGCGGAGCGCGGCGCTGAAGTATCCGGCGATGCCGAAGCAGAGGACCGTGACGGCGGTGAACCGGGTGCAGTCCACGGCGGTGCCGGGGTCGGCGAGTCCGGGGGCGAGCAGCCGGACCAGCCAGGGCGCCGCGGCGGCGAGCGCCGCGGCGGCCCCGGCGAGCGTCAGGAAGAGCCGGGGGGCGGTCGCGGCGACGAGCCCGCCGACGGGGTCCGGGACCGCGTCCGCGGAGCCCGCGGCACGCCGGGAGAGCGCCAGGCTGAAGGCCGGGATCATCACCAGCGCCATGGCGTCCTCGATGAGCAGGGTCGCGGCGATCTCGGGCACGGTCCAGGCGACGAGGAACGCGTCGGTCTCGCCGCTCGCCCCGAAGAGATGGGCGATCAACTGGTCCCGGACCAGCCCGAACAGCGCCCCGGCGGCGGTGAGGACGGCGGTGACGGCCGCGGCCCGGGCGACGAACCGCTCGCCCGGCCGGGGCGCCGGATCACCGGCGGGCGCGCCGGTCCCGGCCGGTGTGCCGGCCGTGTGCTGCGGCACCGTCACCGCGTCGCTCATGGGTGGCCCGTCCCGCCCGGGACCACGGCGACCGCCGCCGAGGCCGGTGCCGGCACGCTGCCGACCGGCGGGCCCTCCACCCGGGCCTCGCTGCCCAGGGCCCACCAGGCGGCCAGTCCGTACATCAGGGCGGTGATGACGGTCTCCGGGCCGCCGATGTCCGCGTACAGGAAGTCGGCGAGCTGGTAGACGAGCAGTCCGGCGGCGGCCAGACCGCAGTCGGCGGGCTTCCCGGTGCGCAGGGCGCCCCGGCCGCGGCGCAGCCGCCGTACGCCGAGGACGAGGACGGCGGTCCAGCTGCCGACGACGGCCGTCAGCCCGACGAGGCCCTGCTCGCTGAGGACGAGCAGGTACATGTTGTGCGGGGTGAGCAGCGGCTCCCGTTGGAACTTCGCGCCGGCGGACGCGGTGTCGCTGCTGGAGGAGAGGCCGATGGACGCGTGGGCGTCGCGGTGCGCCGGGTACCCCTTGAGCCCCACACCGGTCACGGGCGCGTCGCGCCACATGGAGACGGCGGCGGACCACATCGCGTACCGGTCGGTGACCGACCGGTCGGGGGTCTCGGCGACCTCGGTGATGCTGGTGAGGCGTTCGCCGATGAGCGCGGAGCCGGCCCCGGCCCCGCCGACCAGGACGACGGCGGCGGCGACCAGGACGGCCAGGGAGCCCAGGGCGAGGCGCAGCCCGGCGAGGAGGAGGACGGCGGTGCAGGCGAGCGCGGTGGCGATCCAGGCCCCGCGGCTGAACGAGAAGGCGAGCGGAACGAGCAGGAGTGCCGAGGTACCGAGCGCGGCGGGCCGCACCCAGCGGGGGCTCCCGGCGGGCGGGGCCAGCCCCAGGGCGAGGGCGAGCACCACGCCGTGGGCCACGACGGTGGCCATGCCCATCACGTCGAGCGCGCCGAAGGTGCCGACGGCCCGGATGTACCGTCCGGCGTACGAGGCGCCCGTCTCGGTGACGTACTGGTGGACTCCGACCGCGCCCTGGAAGACGGCGACCGCGATCAGAGCCGTGGCCACCCAGCGGAAGTCGCGGCGGGAGCGGAGCAGCAGCAGGACCGCGGCCGGGACGAGGACGAAGATCTGCACGTAGCGCACGAAGCCCGGCAGGCTCGTCTCCGGATCCCGGGACACGACGGTGGCCAGGGCGAACGCGACGGCGGGCGTCCCCAGGACCACTACGGCGGTCCGGGTCAGCGGCCGTTCCCGGTCCCGCAGCAGGGCGACGGCACAGATCACCACGAGCACGGCCGAGGCCACGTCGGCGGTGGTGATGTGCACGGCCGCGGTGATGTCCGCCTCGTCCCGCCGCCCGGGCGCGCAGAGCAGCAGCACGGTGACGACGGCGGGCAGCACACGCCACAGCCCGGCGCAGCGGGCCCGCAGCGACGCCGGGAGGATCGGCAGGGTGGTCATCCTCAGCTGCCTCCGTGTCGGAAGAGGGAGCCCGCGGTGCGCAGCAGGATGCGGACGTCCTGCCAGAGCGACCACGTCTCGATGTAGTGGTTGTCGAACCGGGCCCGGTCCTCGATGGAGGTGTCGCCGCGCAGCCCGTGGACCTGCGCGAGGCCGGTGATACCGACGGGCATCCGGTGGCGGGCGGCGTAGCCCGGGTGTGCCTTGCTGAACTGCCGCACGAAGAAGGGCCGTTCGGGCCGCGGGCCGACCAGGCTCATGTCGCCGCGCAGCACGTTCCACAGCTGCGGGAGCTCGTCCAGCGAGGTGCGCCGGAGCAGCCGGCCGACGGCGCTCATCCGCCGGTCGTCGGCGACGTTCCAGAGCGTGGCGGACTCGTGTTCGTCGGCCGGGCGCAGGGTGCGGAACTTGAGGACGGTGAACGGCCGCCCGGCCATCCCGACCCGCTCCTGACGGAAGATCACCCCCGGCCCGTCGGACCATCGCACGGCCACGGCGCAGGCCAGCAGGACGGGGGCGGCGCAGATCAGGGCGACCGCGGCGACCAGGACGTCCAGGGCCCGCTTGCCGAGGATGCCCAGGTGGTGGCGGGGCGGTGGGTCGAGCCGCCGGCAGGCGAAGCCCCAGAGATGGTCGGGCCCGTCGGGCCTGCGGGGTCCGGCGCCGGCGGCGGGCTCGGCGTGCACCAGCCACACCGTGCAGCCCTGCTCCACCAGCAGCCGGGCGAGCGCGGCGTCCCGGGGGTCCTCCCAGGGGCCGCGGGTGAAGACGGCGTCCCGTACGGCGTTCTGGATGACGGCGCGGGTGATGTCCTCGGGCGACACGAGCACCGGGACGGGCAGCTCGGCGGGGGGTGACGGGTCGTCGGCCGGGTCCGGCGCGGGCGCGGGGAGGACCAGGCCGACCGGGTGAATGCCGTACTCGGGGTGGTCGTGGAGGGCCGCGGTCACCCGCCGGCCGGCCGCGCCGCCGCCGACCACCAGGGCGGAGTGCGGGTGGCGCCGCCGGTTGCGGCGGCGCAGCAGGTGGACGGTGCCGCGGAGCAGGCCCGCGCAGGTCAGATGCACCGTCACGACGGCCGCCAGCAGGGCCCACCCGGGGGCGGCGGAGGGGCGCACGCACACCAGGACGGCCGTCGCCACGCACCAGGCGATCACGCAGTGGGGCAGCAGCCGGGGCAGTTCGTCCAGGGCGGTGGTGACCGGTCCGGGCCGGTGCAGGCCGCGCCGGGCGTTGAACAGCAGGACCACCGCCAGGGCCGGGCCGAGGGCGACGGCCGCCCGGACGGGCTCGCCGAGCGGCACCGCGCCGGCCGTCGCGGCGAGGACGTCGGCGCCGGTCAGCAGGACGACGGCGCGCCCGGCGTACGGGGGCCTGCGCTGTTCGGCCGGGGCGGGACGGCGCGGCGGCCGGCGCGGTGTGAAGACGGGTACCGCACGGCTCGTGTCCACCGGCAGCGACATGACCCGCCCGGGCTTCGGCACCCCTGCGTTCTCCGTGCTCATCGCCTGATGCGCTCCCTGGAGTCGGTGGACGGGCCCGGCCGGTCGACGGGCCCCTGGCGCGCACCGGGTGCCGCTCCCTGCGGCAGGCCCTGCCCGGACGGGCCGCCCTCGGCGCGTGCGGGCGCGCTGGGGCCGGGCTCGGCGCGTGGCGGCGCGGACGGGCCGGGCTCGTCGCGTGCGGGCGCGGACGGGCCGGGCTCCGGGCGAC
>NZ_JBEOXS010000048.1:0-54806 GCF_040296705.1 Streptomyces sp. NPDC002055 | reverse complement strand
GTCTCCAACCTTACCAGACTCTTTTTCGTTCCGTTTCCGGTCCGAGTTTCGAATCCAGTGGCCGTTGGGGGCCTTTTGCCTTTCGGCTGCTCCGACTTTATCAGACTCGTTTCGGCCGACCTAATCGACTTGACGTTCCCGATAAATTTCGGACGCACTCCTTCGAAGAGCAATTCCTCGAAGTCGGAGTGCAGTGGATTCTAATGGTTGGCGTCCGAACCTGTCCAGTTCGGGCAACCGTTAGACTCTACCTCCCCGCCGATCCCGTGTCAACGGGTCCGGTGGGCAGACCTGGACACTAGCACTTCGTGGACGTCCTCCGCACATCACGCCGCTGCCGGGAGTTCAGCGCTGCGGTCGCTCTCGGCGACATCGCCGGTCTCACCGGCGCGTGCCGCCCTCCGGCCCACCACGAACACGTACGCCAGAAAGGCCGCCTCGGCCACAACGCCGATGCCGATGCGGGCCCACGGAGGCAGGCCGGAGGGCGTCACGAACCCCTCGATCGCGCCCGACACGAAGAGGACCACGGCCAGGCCGATGGCCATGCCGATCGCCGCCCGCCCCTCCTGGGCGAGCGCGGACCGTCGGGACCGGGGGCCCGGGTCGATGACGGTCCAGCCGAGCCGCAGCCCCGTACCGGCGGCCACGAATACGGCGGTGAGCTCCAGCAGGCCGTGCGGCAGGATCAGGCCCAGGAAGGTGTCGAGCCGTCCGACGGAGGACATCAGTCCGATGCCGATCCCGAGGTTCAGCATGTTCTGCAGGATCACCCAGAGCACCGGGATCCCGAGGAACGCGCCGAGGACCAGGCAGACGGCGGCGACCTGGGCGTTGTTCGTCCAGACCTGGGCGGCGAAGGACGCCGCGGCGTGGCTGGAGTAGTACGTCTCGTACTGGCCTCCCGGGCGGGTGAGCTCACGCAGCTCGTCGGGGGCGGCGATCGACGACTGGACCTCCGGGTGCGTGCCGATCCACCAGCCGACCACGGCCGCCAGGACCAGGGAGAGCACCGCGGTGGTGGTCCACCAGCGGCGCGTCCGGTACAGCGCCGCGGGGAAGCCGGCCGACAGGAAACGGGTGGCGTCCCGCCAGCTCGCCTTGCGGGCGCCGGTGACGGCGCTGCGGGCACCGGCGACGAGTTGGGTGAGCCGGCCGATCAGCTGTGGGTCGGGGGCACTCGACTGGACGAGGGAGAGGTGGGTGGCGGTCCGCTGGTAGAGGGCGACGAGTTCATCCGCTTCCGCCCCGGTCAGCCGGCGCCGTCGGCGCAGCAGCTCGTCCAGCCGCGTCCACTCGGCTCGGTGGGCGGCGACGAACACATCGAGGTCCATGAAGCGCTGCTCCTCCGGCGGCGTCGGTCCCCTCACCCCGCCCGGTGCGGGCCGGCAGGGGCGGTCAGGGGTGGCGATCAGCTTGGCAGACGGAGGCGGTCGGCGGCAGAGCGGGCAGACTGTCCGTACGGGCGTCCGGGGGCAGGGCGACAGCGGGGGCGGTCCGTGGAGAGGGAGGACACCGCGTATGAGTGAGCTCGTGACCGGCGAGGCGGTCGTACTGGGGCTGCGGCCCGCGAAGCTGCCGAGCCGCACGCTGGCTGTCGTGCTCGACCTCGTGGTGGTCTTCACCGTCTACATCGCGGTGTCACTGGGCCTGGCCGCGGCCACGGCGTCGCTGGACACGGCGGCCGGGGCGGCCGTTTCGGTGGCGACGTTCCTTCTCGTCCTGGTCGGAGTGCCGATTGCGGTCGAGACGCTGAGCCATGGGCGGTCGCTGGGAAAGATGGCGTGCGGACTGCGGGTGGTGCGGGACGACGGGGGGCCGATCCGGTTCCGGCACGCCCTGGTCCGCGGCGCGATGGGCGTGGTCGAGATCCTGCTGACCTTCGGGGTGATCGCGGTGATCGCCTCCCTGGTGTCCGCCCGGGGGCGGAGGCTGGGCGATGTCTTCGCGGGGACGCTGGTCGTACGGGAGCGCATACCGGCGCCGCACCCGGTGCGGATACCGCCGCCTCCGCCCTGGCTGGCGGGACAGTTCGGGGCGCTCGATCTGTCGCGGGTTCCGGAGGCCCTGTGGCTGGCGGTGCGGCAGTACCTGTCACGGACGGAACAGCTGGATCCGCAGGTCGGGTGGGCACTGGCGCAGCAGCTGGCGGGCGATGTGGCGGCCTGTACAGGGGCTCCGGTGCCGGACGGGGTGCCGCCCCATGCGTATCTGGCGGGTGTCGTGGGCGAGCGGCAGGCGCGGGATGCCCAGCGAGTGTTCGGAGGAGTGCCGGGGAGTGCCGGGAGTGCCGGGGAACCCGTCGCCCCTGGTCACGGCGGGCATGGTTCCGAGGGGCATGGCGGGCACGGTTCCGGTGGTCACGGCGGTCACGGCTCTAGCGGGAGTGACGGCAGTGACGGTCACGGCCGGCACGGTTCCGACGGCTATGGAGCCGGGCCGGGCAGTGGCGTACCCGCTCCGATCGTGGAGGCTCCGGGAGCTGTCCCCGGGGAGGGTGCGGCGGGGAACGCTCCGGCAGGTCCGCCGTCTGTGGCGCCGGGGCGTCCGGATTCGGATGGGGCCGTTCCGGTGACGGGGGCGGGGGCGGTCTCCGCGGAGCCGGAGGGTGCTGCCGCCACGGTTCGGACGGGGTTCGTGCCGCCTGCCTGACGCGGTGGCGCCGGGCCGGGCTGAGGTTAGTCGAAGCCCGGTGGTCGAGGCCCGGTGCTCGATACCGGATGTCGACGCCGGTGGTCGCGTCGTGATGGGCCGGTGCTGTGCCCGCGCGCCGTCCGTGTGCCGGGTCAGCTGAAGGACGACGGCGGGCTTTCGAGGTCCTCGAGCTCGATGCCGGGGGCCGCCAGGACCACGTCGCCGGCGATGTGCACGGCTTGCTGCTCCCCCGTGTCCAGGTCGGTGACCTGGTACGCGTCCACGGTCAGGGGGCCGCTGTCAGTGGCGTGTGCTTCGCTCTGCAGCAAGGCCCAGGACTGGTCGAGCGTGCGGGGAGCCAGGACGGGGTCGGTCAGGGCGACGAGACGGACGCGGGTGGCGGGGGCGCCGGGTTCCAGGCGCAGCAGCCGGGCCGTGGCCACGAGAAAGGCGGGGGAGGCACCGGTGAATGCATGGGCGCGGACATTGCCCTCGGTGGCGTGCTCTCCGGCGGGATCGGTACGGACCCAGGTGACGCCTTCGAGGGCGGCACCCCGGACCTGCCAGCCGCCGGCATTCAGTTCGAGGCGGATGGGACGGCCGAGCTCGTCGATGGTCAGGTCGACCGAGCCGGAGTGATCGCCGGAAGGGGCGGTGATCTGCGAGACGTAGCGCCAGCCGGAGGGGCCGGGGGCGCAGTGGAAGTGTTCTTCGCCGAGGGGGGTGCGGTCGTGGGGGTCGTGGAGGGAGTAGCGGCCGCGGGGCATGGTGAGGTCCTTGACGGGCCGGGCCCCCGCGGATGGCGGGGGCCCGGGCTCATCGGCTGGGTGCTGTCAGTAGCGGTAGTGGTCGGGCTTGTACGGGCCCTCCACCGGGACGCCGATGTAGGAGGCCTGCTCCGGGCGCAGCGTCGTGAGCTTCACGCCGAGCGCGTCGAGGTGGAGCCGGGCGACCTTCTCGTCCAGGTGCTTGGGAAGCACGTACACGTCGGTCGGGTACGACTCGGGCTTGGTGAACAGCTCGATCTGGGCGATGGTCTGGTTCGCGAAGGAGTTGGACATCACGAACGACGGGTGACCGGTGGCGTTGCCCAGGTTGAGCAGACGGCCCTCCGAGAGCACGATGAGCTTCTTGCCCTCGGCGAAGGTCCAGGTGTGGACCTGCGGCTTGACCTCGTCCTTGACGATGCCGGGGATCGCCGCGAGACCGGCCATGTCGATCTCGTTGTCGAAGTGGCCGATGTTCCCGACGATGGCCTGGTGCTTCATCTTGGCCATGTCGGCGGCCATGATGATGTCCTTGTTGCCGGTCGTGGTGATGAAGATGTCGGCCGTCTCGACGACGTCGTCGAGGGTCGCGACCTGGTAGCCGTCCATGGCGGCCTGCAGGGCGCAGATCGGGTCGATCTCGGTGACGATCACGCGGGCGCCCTGGCCGCGCAGCGACTCCGCGCAGCCCTTGCCGACGTCGCCGTAGCCGCAGACGACCGCGACCTTGCCGCCGATGAGCACATCGGTGGCGCGGTTGATGCCGTCGACGAGCGAGTGGCGGCAGCCGTACTTGTTGTCGAACTTCGACTTGGTGACGGCGTCGTTCACGTTGATGGCCGGGAAGAGGAGCGAGCCGGCCTGGTGCATCTCGTAGAGGCGGTGGACGCCGGTCGTGGTCTCCTCGGTGACACCGCGGATCTCCGACGCCAGCTGGGTCCACTTCTGCGGGTTCTCACCGAGGGTGCGGTTCAGCAGCTGCAGGACGTTGCGGAACTCGTCGCTGTCGGCGGTGGACGGGTCCGGTGCCGCACCGGCCTTCTCGTACTCGACGCCCTTGTGGACCAGGAGCGTCGCGTCGCCGCCGTCGTCGAGGATCATGTTCGGCCCGCCGGTGGGGGTGTTCGGCCAGGTCAGCGCCTGCTCCGTGCACCACCAGTACTCTTCGAGGGTTTCGCCCTTCCAGGCGAAGACCGGGACACCCTGCGGGTTCTCGGGGGTTCCGTCCGGACCGACCGCGATGGCGGCGGCGGCGTGGTCCTGGGTCGAGAAGATGTTGCAGGAGGCCCAGCGGACCTCGGCGCCGAGGGCGACCAGGGTCTCGATCAGCACGGCGGTCTGCACGGTCATGTGCAGCGAGCCGGTGATGCGGGCGCCGGCGAGGGGCCGGGAGGCGGCGTACTCGTCGCGGATCGCCATCAGACCGGGCATCTCGTGCTCGGCGAGGGTGATCTCCTTGCGGCCGAAGGCGGCCAGGGACAGGTCGGCGACCTTGAAGTCCTGGCCGGTGGCTGCAGTGGTCATGCGGCTGCTCCTCGTGAAATCGAGTGCGAGTGGACACGGCTGTTCTGCGGCAGTGGACACACAGGTCCCCCGGGCCGCAGCGCAGTCCGTCGGAGGCCCTCTCTCCCTCGGCCGGTCCACGACACGGACCGCCCGACCGCCATCAGCAGCGACGTCTGTCTGGGCACGAATCTACACCGATCAGCACAGCGGACCCCAGCCCGCCTCCGGTCCGATGGTGACGATCTGCGCCTGCCTTGCGCCGATTGGTCCTGGAGGCTGCCGACTTCTGATCCGGCCGTCGCGGGATGTGGTTCCGGTCGCAGGGTGTTGCGGGATGCGGCCCGCCCGAGAACACTTGCACGACTCGCGCGCAAGATCGGTAAGGAGAACCACGTGACCAGTTCAGCCGACCCGCTGAAGGCCACCGGAGGGAGCGGGCAGGGCCTCACACTGCTCGCGGTGACGGCCTGTCCGACCGGCATAGCCCATACCTATATGGCTGCCGAGAAACTGGCCCGCGCCGCGGAGAGCCTCGGTCACCGGATGAAGGTGGAGACCCAGGGCTCCATCGGGGTCGAGAACGCCTTCTCCGACAACGATGTCAACGAAGCGGACGGCATCATCATCGCGGCGGACAAGGACGTCGACCGCAGCCGGTTCGCCGGCAAAAGGGTCCTGGTCGTCGGCGTGGCCGAGGGGATCCACCACCCCGAGCGGCTCATCGAGCGGGTGCTGGACGCGCCCCTCCAGCAGGGTGACGGCGGTGGCGCCGCGGGCGCCGCCCCGGCGAGGGCGGCGGCCGGTGACAGCGGCGGCGGCAAGGAGCGCAGCCTCGCCTACAAGGCCCTGATGAACGGGGTCAGTTACATGATCCCGTTCGTCGTCGTGGGCGGTCTGCTGATCGCGGTCTCGCTCGCCCTCGGCGGCACTCCGCAGGCGGACGGCGGCCTGGTCATCCCGGACGGGACGTTCTGGAAGCACGTGAACGACATCGGTGTGATCGGCTTCACGCTGATGATCCCGGTCCTCTCCGGCTACATCGCCTACGCCATCGGCGACCGCCCGGCGCTGGTGCCCGGCATGATCGGCGGCTGGATCGCCAACACCGGTGAGCTGTACGACTCCAAGTCGGGAGCGGGGTTCATCGGCGCGATCGTCACCGGCTTCCTCGCCGGGTACCTGGTGGCGTGGATCAAGAAGGTCCGCGTGCCGAAGTTCGTCCAGCCCATCATGCCGATCATCGTGATCCCGATCGTCGCGACCACGGCGCTCGGCCTCTTCTTCATCTATGTGGTCGGCCGGCCCATCTCCTGGGTCTTCGAGAACCTCACCGGTCTGCTGGGCAGCCTCACCGGGACCAGCGCGGCGCTGCTGGGCATCATCCTCGGCCTCATGATCGCGTTCGACATGGGCGGACCGGTCAACAAGACCGCCTTCCTGTTCGGCGCCGGGCTGGTGTCGAAGAACCCCGAGATCATGGGCATGTGTGCCGCGGCCATCCCGGTGCCTCCGCTGGGCCAGGGGCTGGCCACGCTGCTGCGCCGGAAGCTCTTCAGCGAGCAGGAGCGCGAGACCGGACTGGCGGCACTGTTCATGGGCTTCTTCGGGATCACCGAGGGGGCGATCCCGTTCGCCGCGGCACGGCCCGCCCGGGTCATTCCCGCGAACATGCTCGGCGGCGCTCTGGCCGGGGCTCTGGCGGGGCTCGCGGCGGTCACGGACAGCGTGCCGCACGGCGGGCCGATCGTGGCGGTGCTCGGGGCCGTCGGCGGTGTCCCGATGTTCTTCCTGGCCGTGGTCGTCGGCACGGTGGCGACGGCGCTCACGACCGTCACTCTGATGGCCCTCGGCGGCCGGGGCCCGGCCGCGAGCGAGGCGGCCCCGGCGCCGTCCCCGGTGAGCATGGCCGAGCCCGTCCTGGCCGGGGTCGGCGCGGGAGCGGGTTCGGGGCTCGGTTCGGGGTCGGGTACGGAGTCGGGCGCGCGAGCGGGACTGAGTACGGGATCGGGAACGGAAGCGGGAACGGGTACGGGTACGGGACTCGTCGGCGGGGACAGTGCGGGAGCCGGGCGGGAAACCGTGCCGGCACCGGCACCGGGGGCCGATCCCCGTACGGAGACCGACGCGAAGTCCGCTGCGAAGTCCACTGTGGAGATCGCCGGGAAGATCACTGGGAAGGCCGACGCGGCGCCGGACACGGAGGCAGACGCGAAGGCGGACACGGCGCTCGGCGCCGGGCCGGAGGGCTCCGGAGCGCAGGACGCGCTGACGGAAGACACCAGGGCACAAGACACCGCGACAGCGGACGCCGGAGCGGAAGACGCCGGAGTAGCGGACGCCGGCACGAAGGACGCGGTGGTGCTGTCCGGCTATCTGAGCGAGCAGACCGTGCGGGAGGAGCTCTCCGCCGGCAGCAAGGCGGAGGCGATCCGCGAGCTGGCGCGGATGCTCGCCGCAACCGGCAAGGTCACCGACGAGGAGGGCCTGATACGGGCCGCGCTCGCCCGTGAGGACCAGGGAACGACGGGTCTCGGCGAGGAGATCGCCATCCCACACGCCAAGACGGACGCGGTGACGGCCCCGGTCGTCGGCTTCGCCCGCTCGGCCGAGGGCATCGAGTGGGGTTCGCTCGACGGCACCCGGGCCCGGCTCCTCTTCATGATCTCCGTGCCCGAGGCCGCGGCGGGCGACGAGCATCTGCGCATTCTGGCGCTGCTCTCCCGCAAGCTGATGGACACCACGTTCCGGGAGCGGCTGACGGCGGCACCGGACACGGCGGCGATCATGCGGGTGCTGGGCGAGATCCGGTGAACGGGGTCCAGTAGTCCGTGCAGAGCGAAGGCCCCCACCGGTGAGTGGGGGCCTTCGTGGTGCATTCAGGTGCTGCTTGCCGTCAGGTGCTGTTTGCGTCGTCCCCGGCACAGTCGGGGACGGTCCGAGGCCTGGGCCGGCTCAGGGCCGCGGCCGAAGCCCGGGCCTGCGCAACACCACCGCCGGGAGCCCAGGCAGTGTCCGTGCGCCCAAGCGGTGTCCGTGCGCCCGGACGGTGTCAGTGCGCCCCCGCGCCGCCCGGCGTCTTCGTCGGGTCGGCGCCCGCTGCCGCCGCGGTTTCGCTGTAGATGTCCGGCTCCAGGTAGATCACCCGGGCGATCGGCACGACCTCCCGGATCCGGGCCTCGGCCGCGTTGATCGCCTCCGCGACCTGGGCGCCGCTGCTGTCCTGCGGAACCCCGACCTTGGCGGCGACGAGCAGTTCCTCCGGGCCCAGGTGCAGGGTGCGCATGTGGATGAGGCGGGTGACGCCCGTGCCGTCGACGACCGCCTCGCGGATCTTCGCCACGTCTTCCGCACCGGCCGACTCGCCGAGCAACAGCGACTTGGTCTCCGCCGCCAGGACCAGCGCGATCAGGATCAGCAGAGCGCCGATGCAGAGGGTGCCGATGCCGTCCCAGATGCCGTTGCCGGTGGTGATGGCCAGGGCGACACCGACGAGCGCGAGGACCAGACCCACGAGCGCGCCGAGGTCCTCCAGCAGGACGACCGGCAGCTCCGGCGCCTTGGCGCGGCGCACGAAGTCGGTCCACGACTGCTTGCCGCGCAGCTCGTTGGACTCCTTGATGGCGGTGCGGAACGAGAAGCTCTCCGCGATGATCGCGAAGACGAGCACGCCGATGGGCCAGTACCAATCCTCGATCTCGTGCGGGTGCTTGATCTTCTCGTAGCCCTCGTAGAGGGCAAACATGCCACCGACCGAGAAGAGCACGATCGACACGAGGAAGCTGTAGATGTACCGCTCGCGGCCGTAGCCGAAGGGGTGCTCGGCCGTGGCCTCGCGCTTGGCCTTCTTGCCGCCGACCAGCAACAGCCCCTGGTTGCCGGAGTCGGCGAGCGAGTGCACGCCTTCGGCCAGCATCGACGACGAGCCACTGAAGGCGAAGGCCACGAACTTGGCTGCGGCGATGGCCAGGTTGGCCCCGAGGGCGGCGACGATCGCCTTGGTTCCGCCTGATGCACTCATGAGTGCCGAGTGTCCCTTCCGTCGACCGGGAGCTTTGCTCCCCCTTTACCGGCGGACATTGTTGCAGCCCGGCCGACAGCCGTCTCCTCAGACCGCCACGGTGGCCCGGAAGACCGTTCCCTCCCCGGAGACCGTGACCTCCTCGGCGGCCGGGACGAACGCCGACTCGCCCGGTGTGAGCAGCAGTTCCTCCGCTCCGGACCGCAGCCGGACGGTGCCGTGGGTGCAGAGCAGGATGTCCGGGGTGCCGGTGCCCAGACGCAGCGGACCGTCGCCCTCGGCCGGTTCGATGCGGGAGAGCCGGAACTCGTCGATCGGCGTGCGGTACGTCCCCTGCGCGCCGTCGCCGCCGACGGTCTCGGGGCGGAGCACGCCCGGCGCGGTCGGCTCGAAGCGGACCACGCGCAGGAGTTCGGGAACGTCCACGTGCTTCGGGGTGAGGCCGCAGCGCAGGACGTTGTCGGAGTTGGCCATGATCTCGACGCCGAGGCCGTCGAGGTAGGCGTGCGGCACACCGGCCCCGAGGAAGAGCGCCTCGCCCGGCTGCAGCCGTACGTGGTTGAGCAGCATGGCGGCGATCACGCCCGGATCCCCGGGGTAGTGCCGTGCGAGGAAGGCGTAGGCGGCGTAGTCGTCCTGCCACGGTCCGTCGTGTCCGGCGAGCCGTTCGGCGGCAGTCGCGGCGCGCGCCACGGTCTCGGCCATGGCGCCCCGCTCCGCGGTGAGCACGGCGGTGAGCACCTCGCGCAGGGCGTCGCCCTCCGGCTCCGCGCGCAGGATGTCGACGTACGGCTCGAGGGAGTCCACTTCCAGGCTCGCGAGCAGCTCGGCGGCCTCGGCGGGGGGACGGAAGCCGCATACCCCCTCGAACGGCGTGAGCGCGCAGATCAGTTCGGGCTTGTGGTTGGCGTCCTTGTAGTTGCGGTGCGGTGCCTCGACCGGGACCCCGCGGTCCTCCTCGTCGGCGAACCCCGCCTTCGCCTGCGGCAGGTCGGGGTGGACCTGGAGGGACAGCGGTGAGCCCGCGGCGAGGATCTTCAGCAGGAACGGCAGCCGCGGACCGAAGCGGTCGGCCGCGACCTTGCCCAGCTCGCCCTCGGGGTCGGCGTCGATCAGCTCGGAGAGCGCGACCGGGCCGGAGCCGCGGTCGACCCGGGAGGAGTCGCCGGGGTGTGCGCCCATCCACAGCTCGGCCTGCGGCTCCCCGGTCGGCTCGGTGCCGAGGAGCTGCGGGATGGCGGTGGTGGAGCCCCAGGCGTAGGGGCGCACGGTGTTGGTGAGGCGGTCCATGCGGCTGATCCTGACTGTGCGGACGAGGGGTGAGCCGGTGCTCGCGGCGGCTGGGACCGCGCTACGAACGCTGACCGCTCATGTTCTCTCTCCGGAAGCGAGCGCCAGGTAAACGGCGGCGAAATCCGAGACGGCGAGCAGTTCCGCCAGTACCTCCACGGAGTGGCCGCCGAGGGACGGTTCGAGCTCACTGACGGGTGTGTCGTGGGTCAGGGCCAGTTCGCGGGCGGCGGGGACCGGCGAGTGGGCGGGTGGGGTGCTCTGTTCACGGAGCAGCACCACGCGCGCGTGCAGTGCCTGCGGGTCCTCCACACGGTCGCGGAAGAAGTCGTCCGGATCGGCGCCGGCGGCGAAGGCGCCGGAGAGCAGGGTGCCGTGCGCGGTCAACGCCTCGGGCAGCGCGGCGGCGAGCGCGGGGCGGCCGGCGACGGAGGTCAGCACCCGGGCGAAGTGCTGCCCGGCGGCCCCGGCCACGAGGCCGTCGCTCCACAGCAGCGGAAGGGCGTCCGCGAGCTCGGCGGCCAGTGTCTTGGCCGGGTTGCCGTAGGTGGCGATGGCGGGTCCGCACCGTTCGGCGACCTGGTCGAGCCGGTCGGCGACCGCCTGGACGACGTGCGGTGGGACGGAGAAGAGGCCGATCCGGTCGGCCAGCACCAGCAGCGGGGTCAGCAGCGCCCAGAGGGTGCCGGGGAGCTCGGCGGTGGGGGCGGGCCGCAGCCGGGGCGTCGGCAGCGGCTGGTTCTCGGGGACCTCCTCGTACGGCGACGCGGGTGCGAGGGGCACCACCAGCCCGTGCCGGCCGCCCGCGCCCTCGGTGAGCGGCGAGTTCGGCGGGGTGATCGTCACGATGGAGCAGCCCCGCCGGTAGGCCTGCTCGATGAGTGCGGAGAGGCCGGGTTCCGTGCCGTCGGTGGTGACGACGAGCAGCAGGTCCATCGGACCGACCCAGCCGGGCAGGGTCCACAGCAGGGCTCCGGGGTCGGCCAGCGCGCCGTACGGCCGGATGTGGCTGACCGGGACGTTGCCGCCGTCGAGCGCGGAGAGCAGTTCGGCGATGCAGCCGGTGGTGGGGCCGGGGCCGGCCACGAGCAGCGCCCGCGGCCGGCCGTCGGGCTTGAGGTCCGCCAGCCCGGCCTCGACGGCGGCGCGGGCGGCGGTGCGGACCCGGGCGCCCGATTCGGCGGCGCCGCGCAGGAGGCCGAGGGTGTCGGCCCGGGCCAGGGATTCGGCCGTGTCGAGCAGTGACTCGTCGAGCATCGTGTACGGAGCCTCCGATCACCGGTGGGCTGTCATGGCCGGGCCCGGTCCCGCGCTCAGGCCGGGCGGCGGGCCTCGTCGACCAGCAGGACGGGGATGCCGTCGCGCACCGGGTAGGCCAGGCCGCAGCCGGCTCCGGTGCACACCAGCTCGCCGGCGTCGGTCCCGGTGTCCGCGGCGGAGGTGTCGTCGCGGAGCGGAGCGTGGCACGCCGGGCAGGCGAGGATCTCCAGGAGACCGGCTTCGAGCGGCATGGGCTGTCCCTTCGGATGGGCCTTCCTCCCCCGGGAAGGAAGGTGGTTCGGCCCGGCCAGGGTACCGCCGGGCCGCCCCCGAGCGCGGCCCCGTCGGCCGGTCGGGCCGGTCGGCCGCGCGGTTCGGCCGGGCGGTACCGGCCGACCGGGCTGTGCCTGCCGACCGGGCTGTGCCTGCCGACCGGGCTGTGCCTGCCGACCGGGACGCGGCGGCAGGTCAGGCGCGGACGATGGCGAGGACCTCGTCGCGGATCCGGTCGGCGGTCTCGGTGTCGCGGGCCTCGACATTGAGCCGGAGCAGGGGCTCGGTGTTCGAGGCGCGGAGGTTGAACCACCAGTCCGGCGTGGTGACCGTCAGCCCGTCGAGCTCGTCGAGCACGGCGCCCTCCCGGCCCTCGAACGCCGCCCTGACGGCCGCCGCGCGCCCCGCCTGGTCGGCGACGGTGCTGTTGATCTCTCCGGAGGCGGCGTACCGGTCGTACTGCGCCACCAGCCCGGACAGCGGGCCGGACTGGCCGCCGAGCGCGGCGAGCACGTGCAGGGCGGCCAGCATGCCGGTGTCGGCGTTCCAGAAGTCGCGGAAGTAGTAGTGGGCGGAGTGCTCGCCGCCGAAGATCGCGCCGGTGCGGGCCATCTCCTCCTTGATGAAGGAGTGCCCCACCCGGGTCCGGACGGGCGTGCCGCCCTCCTCCTTGACGACCTCGGGGACGGACCAGGAGGTGATCAGGTTGTGGATCACCGTGCCGCCGCCGTGCTTGGCCAGCTCCCGGGCGGCGACCAGGGCGGTGATCGCGGAGGGGCTGACGGGGTCGCCGTTCTCGTCGACGACGAAGCAGCGGTCGGCGTCGCCGTCGAAGGCGAGGCCGATGTCGGCGCCGGTCTCCCGGACCTTGGCCTGGAGGTCGACGATGTTCTTCGGGTCGAGCGGGTTCGCCTCGTGGTTGGGGAAGGTCCCGTCCAGCTCGAAGTACATCGGGACGACCTCGATGGGCAGTCCGGCGAGGACGGTGGGCACGGTGTGGCCGCCCATGCCGTTGCCCGCGTCCACGACGGCCTTCAGCCGGCGGATCGCGGTGAGGTCGACGAGCGAGCGCAGGTGGGCGGCGTAGTCCTCGAGGACGTCCCGCTGGGTGATCGCGCCGGGTGACGGGGCGGCGGCCGGGGGCGCGGAGTCCGCCCACTCCTCGACGAGGGCGCGGATCTCGGAGAGCCCGGTGTCCTGGCCGACCGGGGCGGCGCCGGCCCGGCACATCTTGATCCCGTTGTACTGGGCCGGGTTGTGGCTGGCGGTGAACATCGCGCCGGGCATGCCGAGTTGGCCGCTGGCGAAGTACAACTCGTCGGTGGAGCAGAGGCCGATCTCGGTGACGTCCACGCCGCGGGCCGCGGCGCCGCGCGCGAACGCCCGCGACAGGCCGGGCGAGGAGGGCCGCATGTCATGACCGATGACGATCGCGTCCGCGCCGGTGACCTGGGCGAAGGCGGCGCCGAAGAGTTCGGCGAGCGGCTCGTCCCACTGGTCGGGGACCACACCGCGCACGTCGTAGGCCTTCACGATCTGCGACAAGTCGGGCACCTTGTACGCCTCCTGGAGTCGGTCCTGCCCCTGCTGGCGACCTCGTGACAGCACAGTACCCGGACGAGGTGACAAGTCGGGCAGGACGGAACCACCGAGCCGAAGAGGAGCACCGCGGGGACGTGGACCGGAGCGGGGGTGCAGGCCCCGGCAGGCTCCGGGACCGCGCGCCGCAGGCCTCGGGACCGCCGCGCCGCACACTTCGGAACTGCCGCGCCGCGGGCTCCGGGGCCGCCGCGCCGCGGCACGGGGCGCCCGGCCGGGCGGGCACGGATTCAGGAGAGGGCGTGGACCCCCGGGCCGAGACCGGCCGGGGCACCCGCGGGCGTCAGGAGTCCGGCGACCGCAGGACGCGGAGGTGGCCCCGCCGGGCGACCTCCATGGGCTCCGCTCCCCTGCCGCCACCGCCTCCTGCCGCGCGCTCCTGCGGGCGGGCGGCCTCGCGCACGGCGTTGGCCAGCGCCTCGAGGTCGTCACTGCTGGGGCGGGCGGGACCGGTGTCGACGGCGAGCCGGACGACTTCCCAGCCACGGGGGGCGGTCAGCCGCTCGGAGTGCTCGGCGCACAGGTCGTAGCAGTGCGGTTCGGCGTAGGTGGCGAGCGGCCCGAGGACCGCGGTCGAGTCCGCGTAGACGTACGTCAGCGTCGCGACGGCGGGGCGGCCGCACGCGGTGCGCGAACAGCGACGTACAGGGCTCACGACGTTGGACGGTACCGCACTCTTGAGCGGGCCGCGACGACTCTCCCCGAGCTCACCCCGCCGTGTCGTTGCCGCCGACACGCGGGGCCTGACCTGCGGACACCCATTCTGACCTGCACGGAGGGCCGGGGTGCGGCAGACCGGTGACGACGATCACCGTCACCACTGGGTCCAAATAGTGTCATTCATCTCGCGATCATCGACGGCAGGAGTGTGCTGAAACGGTCGCAACCGTGGCTGGAACACACATGTACCGACATGCGGTGCGGCGGATCCGTCAGCGCGTGCCGGGTGCGACGGGACGGCTACCCTCGGACGTGATGGACAACCCCGTACCTCCCCGCCCGTCCGAGCCGCGACCACGACGCCGTGACCGCCACGGCCGCGGCATGCGCGGGCCGATCGCACCCCCTCAGGTGCCGCTGTCGGTCAGCCGGGCCGACACCTTCGTCGACCTGGTGCACGACTCCGTGGACCGGCTGGAGCGGCGGTGGCCCCAGCTGTCCGACGTCGAGTTCCTCGTCCGCGAGGTGCCCCCGCCGGGCGGTGCCGAGCCCCCGGGGACGGGCGATTGGGACGACGGGACGGTGCCGCTGGGCCGGATGGTCGCCGCGCACGGGGACCGCCCGGCGCGGATCGTGATCTACCGCCGCCCGGTGGAGATCCGCACCAAGGGCCGGGACGACCGCGCCCTCCTGGTCCACGAGGTCGTGGTCGAACAGGTCGCCGAACTGCTGGGGCTGGCACCGGAGTCCGTGGATCCGCGGTACGGGCAGGACTGAGCCGCGACGGCGGGCCCCAGGCCTCCGCGCACCGAGCCGCGCCGGCCGCCTCCCGGCCGGTCGGGCGGCCGGCCGGCCAGTCGGTCCGGTCAGTCGGTCAGTCGGTCAGTCGGTCAGTCGGTCAGTCGGTCAGCAGCGACAGGTCCTGCTCCGCCTCCGGGACGACGACCGTGCCCCGGTCGTCCGGCAGGGTCTGCACGGTGAACATCGGGACACCGCCCTTCCGGAGTTCGAGCGAACGCGAGGCGTGCACGGGCCCGCCGGACTCCCGGACCACGGTGACCGCGTAGCTGCCCTTGGCCCCGGACGGCACCGGCGGCCGGACCGCGAGCGTCGTCCCGCCCTTGACCGTGTAGGACTTGGCCGTGGCGCTGCCGCCGCGGCTCCCGGCCGAGGCGATCACCTTCACCCTCCCGGTGGCGCCCGGCGCCACGAGCGACAGGGAGGTGCCCTTGGCCCGGTTGTCGGCGGCGGTGGCCCGCTCCTCGACCGGTCCGGTCGCCGGGATGAACGCCGTCTCCTGCTTGCCGCCCTTGCCGCGGGTGACCCGGAGGGCGGCGACGAACGGGGCCGCGTCGTCCTTCTCGGCCGGGGTGAGGACCAGGGAGCCCGGCTCGCCCTTGGTGACGTCGGCGAGGTCCACGGCCGCGGTCATGCCGCTCTTCACGTGCAGCGTTTCGTGACCGGCCGGGGTGATCGGGCCGGACGGCCCGGCGAGCCGCACCTTGACGTCGGCGTCGTCCTCGCTGGTGGCCATCGCGACCAGCTGCACGGAGGTGGCGTCCGCGGGGATGCCCGGGAGCACAGCGCTGCCGGACGGGTCGGCCGCGGCCTGCAGCCAGTCGCCGCCGCGTTTGTCGTCCTCGGCCTGCACGGCGGCGCCGGCCCGCCCCGCGCGGGCCACGACGCGCAGCGTGGCGTCGGCCGTCGGCTCCTCGGTGAGGGTGGAGAGCAGGACGGGGACGGTGGACCGGGCCGGGATCGTGATCCCCTCTCCGGCGGTGGACTTCAGCTTCCCGTTCCGTCCGTACATCTCCAGGTCCACGACGGCCGCGGAGCTGTCCGGATTGGTGAGGTGGACGTAGTCCTGCCGGTCCTTGGCCGTGCTGGCCCCGGGGAACCAGAACTCGGTGTCCGGCGCCGTGCACCGCGCGCCGAGCACGGCGCGGGCCTCGCCCGCGGTGATCACCGTGGTCTGCTGGGTGGTCCAGCCGGGCGCGAGGGTGCCGTCCGCGGTGCCGATCAGGGCCGGGGCCTCGGCGTCGGAGGTCTCCGCGGTGACGGGGGTGCCCGGTTGCTTCAGCGTGACCACCGGCCTGTCCGGGCGCCGGGCGTCCTTGCCCCGGCCCTCCGGCTTCTTCTCGGCGCCCTCCACGGCCCGTTCCGCGGGGAGGAGTTCGGCACGGTTGCGCTGTCCGGCCGTGCGGGCGTCCTTCCCCTTCGGCGTGAACGAGGTGTACGTGGTCTCGGCGAGGTCCGAGGAGGTGGGCGCCGGGCAGAGCAGCGTGGAGCGTTCGACGGGCAGCCGGGCGGCGGTCGCCGCGGTGCCGCCCGACGACGCGTCCGGGACGGTGAGCGCGGCGAACCCGGTCACGGCGGCGAGCGCGGTCGCGGTGCCGATCAGGGACAGGGTGGTGCGGTTCACTGGTGCTCGCTCCCGTCGCGGCGGGGGCCGGGCTCGGTGCCGTCCCCGTGGATCGTCTCGCCCTCCGGAGGGTAGGTGCCGTCGGCGTAGGGCTGCTGCGCGCCGTAGCCGTACGGGTCGGCGTACTGGCCGCCGTACTGCCCCGGGTCGTACGGTCCGGGCGCGTACTGCCCCTCGGCGTACCGGGTGTCGTACATGCCCCCGGAGTACGCCCCGTCCCCGTAGCCGGCCGCCGGATAGGCGTCGGCCGGGTACTGCTCACCGGGGTGCACGGCCTGATAGGGATCGGCGCCCTGGCCCGCGGCGGGCTGCTGCCCGTCCCACTCGCCGTACGCGGGCTGGTGCGGCACGGTGCCGTAGGGCTGCTGTGCGGGGCCGGCTCCGGGATCCTGCGGGCCGGGCGGCATCGCCTCGGCGGGCACCGGACCCATCGGGTCGGCGAACTCCGCCCCGGGGCCCGCGCTTCCGGCGCCGGCGTACGGCGCCTGCACCGGCTCGGCGGGCGGCCCGGCAGGGGCACCCGGCCCCTGCTCGCCGCCCCGCGCGGCCTGTTCCGCTTCCGCGGCGGCCCGCAGCCGGCGGGCCCGGCGGCCCTCCCCGGCGACGGCCTCGGCGGGCACGGCCTCGGCCACCTGGTCCGGAAGGTCGTCGTCGACGTCCCGGCGGCGGCCCGGCAGGGCCAGCACCAGCAGCACCACGGCCAGCAGCCCCTGGGCCCAGACCCAGGCGGTGCGGGTCAGCGGCGTCTCGTAGGTGAGGTCCAGCCGGCCGCCGCTCGCGGGCAGTTCGAAGCCCTGGGCCCAGCCGTCGACGGTCTTCCGCGTCAGCGGCTTGCCGTCGAGCGTGGCCTGCCAGCCGGCGTCGGCCTTGTCGGCGATCCGCAGCACCCGGCCGTTCCCGCCCGCGGGGACGGTGGTGTGCGCCTCGACCGGACCGGCGGCCACCGGGACCGCGGCGGCGGCGCCCTGCCCGCCGGAGGCTCCGGCGGGCACGATGGCGGCCCGCGCGACCCGCTGGTCCACGCGCCACAGCGCGCTGCCGTCCTCCTGGCTGAGCCGGGTCAGGCCGGGCGTCGCGTCCAGCACCCGGCTCATCTCCCGCGGGGCGCCGTCCCGGACGAGCACATAGCGCACGGCGTACCCGCCGAGCTGGCTCGTCTGGTCGGCGCCGGACCCCGCCACGAGATTGGCGACGATCCGGTCCAGCCGGGCGTCCCCGCCGCTCGTGGCGGCGAGGTCGGCGTCCCCGAGCCGGGCGCCGGAGCCGCGCACCAGGGTGTAGCCGACGCGGGCCTCCTGGTCCCCGCCGATGACGAGCGTGCGCGCCTGGTCCCGGGTGCCGCTCTCCTCGGCGACGAACGCGGGCACCTGGACGGGCTCCCGCCGCTCGACCGGGCCGTCCGCGCCGCTGACCATCCAGCCGACGGCGGCCACCAGGGGTGCCACCACGGCGGCGGTGGCGATCAGGCCCGCGACCGGCTGCCGCCAGCCGAAGTTCCGGGCCGCGACCCGCTCGCGCGCGCCCTCGGCGCCGACCGCGGCGGCCGCGAGCAGCGCGAGACCGTAGACGAGGGTGGCCGGACCGGCCCAGGCGGAGCCGTTGGACAGCGCCGCGAACAGCAGACCGGTCAGCGCGGCGGCCCAGGCCGCCCGGACCGTCGTCTGCCGGTCCTCCCGCAGCAGGGCGCCGAGCGCGGCCAGCACCGCACCGATGAGCAGCACGCCGCCCGCCGCCTTGGGGCCGCCCGGGCTGAGCGTCAGCAGGTCGAGGGCGGAGGCGGAGCCGGTGCCGTAGTCCAGGCCCACCTCGTGGAGGAAGGCCGACGGACGGGCCAGCAGCGACAGCGACCAGGGGGCGAGCACCACCAGCGGGGTCACCAGCGCGGCGCCGAACCGCAGTCCGTACGCGGGCAGCTGGTCCCGGTGGCCGTCGAGCGCCCGCAGCACGAGGACGCCCGCTCCCAGGACGAGGGCGACCGGCCAGACCACGGGAGTGAACGCGGTGGCGATGGTCAGCAGCAGCGCGTACGCCCACACGGCGCGCCAGCCGGGGCGCGCGCCGCCGCGGGCGGGCAGCCGCAGTCCGGCCGCGGCCACCCCCGCCCGGGCCAGCAGCGGGAGCAGCACGGCGAGGACCGCGGTGCCCAGACGCCCGGCGGCGAGCGCGCCGGTCGCGGCCGGCAGGAAGGCGTAGGCGACGCTCCCCCAGGCCCGCAGCAGCCGGGACTCGACCAGCGGCCGGGAGACGAAGTAGGCGGTGAGCCCGGCGAGCGGCACCGAGCAGACGAGCAGCAGGGTGAGGGCGAGGCCGGTGCTGCCGAACAGCAGGGACGCGAACGCGGCGACGACCGCCAGATAGGGCGGCGCCGACCCGGTCCCGCCGACCCCCACCGGGTGCCAGCCGGCGGCGTACCGCTCCCACAGCTCGGAGGCGCCGTCGGGGGCGGGCAGCAGCGCGCCGCCGAACAGCGCCCCGGTACCCAGCAGTCCACGGCAGGCGATCAGCGAGACCAGCAGCAGCACGAGGAAGAGGACGGGGCCCGGCTTGCGGCCGATCCGCTTCAGCCGGGCGAACTGCTCGACCTCCAGGAAATCCGCGTCGTCCCCGCCGGGCCCGGACTCGACGGCCCCGTGCCGCCCGCCGGAGGCCAGCTCGGGTTCCGAGCGTCCGCTGAAGTTGCCGGCCACCTGCTCCACGGTGGCCCGTACGGTCGCGCCGGGCGGCGGGAAGAGCTGCCGGAGCTCGTTCGCCTCCACCGCCTGCTTCCCGCGCCGTTTGCGCGCGTCGAGGACCCTGCCGGGGCGCAGCAGCACCCCGAGCAGTCCGGTGACCTCGTCCAGTGCCTGGCCGGGCACCTTGCCCACCAGATAGGCGAGGGTGCGCACCAGGGTGCCGAACACCAGCCGGAGCAGCACGTACGGCAGGACCGCACCGCGGCTGTTGACGAGCATCGTGTAGACGGCGCCCGCCTTGTCGACCCGGTGCGGGTTGGCGACGGACCGGCCGACGCAGTCGATGGGGCGCCGCTCGCGGGCGGACGCCTCGGCGTGCCGCATGACGGCGTCCGGGGCGATGAGCACGCCGTGCCCGGCGGCCTGCGCGCGCCAGCACAGGTCGACGTCGTCGCGCATCAGCGGCAGCCGCCGGTCGAAGCCGCCGAGCTCCTCCCACACGTCACGGCGGATCAGCATGCCCGCGCTGGAGACGGAGAGGACGGGCTTCACCTGGTCGTGCTGCCCCTGGTCCTGCTCCCGCCGCTCCAGACCGGTCCAGCGGCGCCCGCTGTTGGCGATGCTGACGCCGACCTCGAGCAGCTGCCGCCGGTCGTACCAGCTGCGCAGCTTGGGTCCGATGACGGCCGTGGACGGGCTGGCGTCGGCGACGCGCAGCAGCTCCGCCAGGGCGCCCGGCTCGGGGGCGCAGTCGTCGTGCAGCAGCCAGAGCCACTGGACGGGCTCGCCGTGCGGCAGCTCCGGCATGTCGTACGCGTCGTCGCGCCAGGTGCGGTTGACGGGGTCCCAGCCGCTCGGCCGCTTCAGGTACGGCAGGTCGTCCGGGGTGAGGACGGCCGCGGTCCGGACCGCTTCGTCGACGGCGGTGCCGAAGCCGCTGCGGCGGGCGAGGTGCAGCACCCGCTCGTCGCCGAGGGCGTCGGCGAGGAGGGCCGCGGAGTCGTCGGCGCTGCCGGTGTCGGCGGCGATCACGTTCTGGACCGGGCGCTCCTGGCCCGCCAGGCCCGAGAGCACCTGCGGCAGCCAGCGGGCGCCGTCGTGGGCGACGAGCACGGCGGTGACGACATGCCGCGGGAACTCAGGAGTGGCGGCCTCGTGGTGGGCCGTCGAGTGACTGTGCACGGACATCGAGGTACGGGCCCCGGTTCGCTGGACTGCGGTGGACGCACGCCCGCAGGGGCGTTGGTGCGTCTCGGACGGCCCCCAACACTAACGGCTCGCGGCCACCCCGGAACCGGCCGTGTGCGCCGGGGCGGGCGGGACGGCTGCCCCGGCCCGCGCGCGGGCGCGCGGCAGGGTTTCGGGTCCGGTCGGGGGGCTGGTGCGCGGGTGGGGTGTGGGGGTGGGTGTGGGGGTGCGATGCGCGGGTCCGGAGTGCGGTGCGGACTTCGGGTGCGGAGTGGCAGTGCGGGTGCGGAGTGGCGAGTGCGGGTGCAGGTGCGGAGTGCGCCGGCGCCGAGAGACGGCCGTCCCGGATGCGGGCCCGTACCGGGCGGGGGCGGCGGATCAGGGGGGGCTGGGCGCACCGGTGAACGCGAGAGCACCGGTGAACGCGAGAAGAGACGCCGGGCAAAATTGACGTCCGGCGGGAAACCGGGCCGAAATCCCGGCGAATGCCGCCGTCTCGGCGAATGCCTCCGGCAAATCCACGCGGCCGTCCGGAAGGGTGACCCGGAAGTGCCGTTCGCGGGCGAGGGTGCCCCTTTGTCCCGCACCTCTTTGCCCCGCACCACGATCCGAGGGGCCGCAGTCTCGCAACGGTGACCGGAAGGGGCCTCAGGGCCTTGGCCCGATGGCCCCGCAGTGGCCCCGCAGCGCGGAACCGGAACGCCGGGGCCGGACTTCGGGCCGGAACTCCGGGACACCGGGCGCCGCGGCGGAGGAAGGCGCACTCGGGAAAGGCGGCGGGAATGGGCGCGGTCCACGCCCGTTCGGAAAGACCGTCAGACAGCGGCCTTTTTCAGACGCCGGCGCTCCCGCTCGGACAGGCCGCCCCAGATACCGAACCGCTCGTCGTTGGCCAGGGCGTACTCGAGGCACTCGGAGCGCACCTCGCAGGCGAGACAGACCTTCTTGGCCTCGCGGGTCGACCCGCCCTTTTCCGGGAAGAACGACTCGGGATCGGTCTGGGCGCACAGTGCGCGCTCCTGCCACCCGAGCTCCTCGTCCGCCTCCTCGACCAGCAGTTGCTGGAACAGCTCGGTCATGTGCGCCCCTCGTTTGTCTTTTTTTGCGTCCCCGTGATGCTGCCGTTACCGATCACGGCCGAACGACACGAGTGAAATTACAAGTGTGTGGCTCCGGGCCAGTCAAGCCGAGATCTGCTATTGAGCCCCTTATTCACTCTGCGGAACCAAAGCCGTGCGGAAAGTGTTCAAATCGCCATAAACCACTATCGGCCCTTGCTCCATCGCCACTCCCCTTCTCCTTGCAGAGGAGGACGAGAACGCGACTCGTTTCGTTGCGATCCGATCACGGAAGCGGAGCGGATCACAGTGCGGTGACGAGAAGGTAACGGCGCTCAGAGGTGCGACTGATGCCCCGTGTGTCCCAGCGGTTGAGCGCACAAACCTTTCTCCGGAGACAGCAACCGGATGAGGTGAACGATCAGCGGCGAAACGGGCGTCAAGTTGACATCCGGGGGGCGAACCGCTCTCCTTGGGGCATGCCAGTGACGCACACCCCCCTTGCCCTGGGCACGGGAGACCGCTTCCGGACCCGCCCCCGCGGGTTCCGTTGCGCTGTGCAGGCTCACTGTCGCTGTTCCAGCTGTTGATGCCCCCGCGCTCCAGCCATCTGTGCCCAAGAACTTCTCCCGAGGAACCTTCCGCACATGAACAGCGATGTTTCGATCGCCGGTGACCCGCTCGCCATCCCCCATCTGCTGCCGCCCGTACCCGCGCACCCCTCCACCGTCGCGGAGTTCGCCGGCCTCGCCCGCTCCGTCGCGGAGGACCGCGCGAGCTGGGAGCACCTCGTCCGGTACGACGCCACCAGCCGCTGGTACCACCGGCTGCGCACCGGCCCCGGCTACGAGGTGTGGCTGCTCAGCTGGGTGCCCGGCCAGGGCAGCGGACGGCACGACCACGGCAGCTCCTCCGGTGTACTGACCGTCCTGGAGGGCGAGTTGACCGAGCAGTCCGGGCAGGCACGGCGGACACTCGGGGCGGGCGCCCAGCGGGTCTTCGCGCCCGGCTACGTCCACGAGGTCACCAACGACGCACTCACCCCGGCCGTCAGCCTGCACGTCTACTTCCCGGGCCTGACCGAGATGACCATGCACAGCGGCCAGTGCTCGGCCCGGGCGGACGTGGCCGTCACCGTCTGACGGCGGGGCGGGGTGGGGTGCTCGGCGGCGTGCTCCGCGGGTGTGCGGCCGTCGGCGATCAGGCCGGTCGCCCCTGACCGTCCTCACGGGAGCGTTCTCCGGCTGGCAGGCCCACCGTCACCACCCTCAAGCGATCAGCCTCCGGCTGACAGGCCCACCCGTCGCCCACCACCACCCACAATCGACCAGCCTCCGGCTGACAGGCCCACCCGTCGCCCACCACCACCCACAATCGATCAGCCTCCGGCTGACAGACTGTCTGTATGCGCATTGTGGTTCTGGCCGGCGGCATTGGTGGCGCCCGTTTTCTCCGTGGTCTGAAGTCGGCTGCCCCCGACGCGGACATCACCGTCATCGGCAACACCGGTGACGACATCCATCTCTTCGGGCTCAAGGTCTGCCCGGACCTCGACACCGTGATGTACACGCTCGGCGGTGGCATCCACGAGGAACAGGGCTGGGGGCGGACGGACGAGTCGTTCGCCGTGAAGGAGGAGTTGGCGGCCTACGGCGTGGGCCCCGAGTGGTTCGGGCTCGGCGACCGGGACTTCGCCACCCATATCGTCCGTACGCAGATGATCGGCGCGGGCTATCCGCTCAGCGCCGTCACCGAGGCGCTGTGCGCCCGCTGGCAGCCCGGCGTCCGGCTGCTGCCGATGTCCGACGACCGGATCGAGACCCACGTCCTCATCGACACGGCGGACCTCGGCGACTCCGCCGAGGGTGCGGGCGAGGGCCGGAAGGCCGTGCACTTCCAGGAGTACTGGGTGCGGCTGCGGGCCTCCGTCCCGGCCCACGCGGTGGTGCCGGTCGGCGCCGAGCAGGCCAAACCCGCGCCCGGAGTGCTCGAAGCCATCGCCGAGGCGGACGTGGTGCTGTTCCCGCCGTCCAACCCCGTCGTCAGCATCGGCACCATCCTGGCGGTGCCCGGCGTGCGGGAGGCCATCGCCGAGGCCGGGGTGCCGGTCGTGGGGCTCTCCCCGATCGTCGGCGACGCACCGGTGCGGGGCATGGCGGACAAGGTGCTCGCCGCGGTCGGTGTGGAGTCGACCGCCGCCGCCGTCGCCCGGCACTACGGTTCCGGGCTGCTGGACGGCTGGCTCGTCGACACCGTCGACGCCGCCTCCGTGGACGAGGTGGAGGCGGCGGGCATCCGCTGCCGGGCCGTCCCGCTGATCATGAGCGACACCGAGGCGACGGCCCGGATGGCGAGCGAGGCGCTGGCGCTGGCCGCGGAGGTCCGGCCGTGAGCGCCGGCCGGGAGGCGCCGTCGTACACGGTGTGGGCGCTGCCGGGCGTTCCCGAGGTGCAGTCCGGGGACGACCTCGCCAAGCTCATCGCGGACGCCGCCACCGCACCAGGGCTGCCGGGCCTGGCCCACGGCGATGTGCTGCTGGTGACCTCGAAGATCGTCAGCAAGGCCGAGGGCCGCGTGATGGAGGCGGCGGACCGCGAGGCGGCGATCGACGCCGAGGCGGTGCGGGTCGTCGCCCGGCGCGGGCCGACCCGGATCGTCGAGACCCGGCACGGCTTCGTCATGGCCGCGGCCGGGGTCGACGCCTCCAACACCCCGGCCGGCACCGTGCTGTTGCTGCCCGAGGACCCGGACGCCTCGGCCCGGCGGATCCGCGCGGGGCTGCGCGACGCGCTCGGGGTCGACATCGGCGTGGTGGTGACCGACACGTTCGGCCGCCCCTGGCGCAACGGGCTGACCGATGTCGCCATCGGGGCCGCCGGGGTGCGGGTCCTCGACGACCTGCGGGGCGGCACCGACGCATACGGCAATCCGCTCGCCGCGACCGTCGTGGCCACCGCCGATGAACTGGCCGCCGCGGGGGATCTGGTGAAGGGGAAGGCCGATGGGCTGCCTGTCGCCGTGGTCCGCGGGCTGCCGCATGTGGTCGAGGACGGGGACAGGGACGGCGACGGGGACGGGGACGAAGGCCGGGGTGACGCCGGGGCGCGGGTTCTGGTGCGCAGTGCCGTCGACGACATGTTCCGGCTCGGGACGTCCGAGGCCGTACGGGAGGCCGTGACCCTGCGGCGCACGGTGCGGGAGTTCACGGACGAACCGGTCGACGGGGCGGCGGTGCGGCGCGCCGTGGCCGCCGCGGTGACGGCGCCCGCCCCGCACCACACGACGCCGTGGCGGTTCGTGCTGCTCGAGTCGGCAGAGACGCGGGAGCGGCTGCTCGACGCGATGCGGGACGCGTGGGTGGCCGATCTGCGGGGCGACGGCTTCACCGAGGAGAGCATCGCGAAGCGGGTGCGGCGCGGGGACGTGCTGCGGCGGGCGCCGTATCTGGTGGTGCCGTGCCTGGTCGCCGACGGTGCGCACGCCTACCCGGACGCGCGGCGGCAGGGCGCCGAACGCGAGATGTTCGTGGTGGCGGCGGGGGCAGCGGTGCAGAACCTGCTGGTCGCGCTGGCCGGGGAACGGCTCGGCTCGGCGTGGGTGTCGTCGACGATGTTCTGCCGGGACGTCGTCCGCGACGTGCTGGGGCTGCCCGGGGACTGGGACCCGATGGGGGCTGTGGCGGTGGGGCATGCGGCGGGGGTGCCGCGGGAGCGGGGGGAGCGGGGGGTGGAGGGGTTCATCGCCGTGCGGTAGCACCTGCCGGTGGGGGTGCGTTGGGGGGCGTTCCGCCGCGGGCAGGGTGCGGGCGGGTGCCGGGTGTGTGCCGCTGCTGGGCTGGGGTTGCGGGCGGGTGCCGGGGCCTCCGGGGTGGGGGGTTCCGGAACGTATATTTACGGCCCTGGGGGCCACAAATACACGGAAGCTTCCGGAACCCCCCACCCCTCCGGCCCCGGCACCCTCACGTCCGGTGGGCTCAGGGCAGGTGCCTCGAAACATCCGTGATGGGCCCTGTGCGGGAGTGATGGAGCCCCTCCTCGGCCCGGCGTGGGCGGCTCGTCCCGATGGCTCGGGCCGCCATGTGCAGGGGCTACCGACGTCCGGTGCGCTGCGGCCGTTCGGATCCGGGTCAGAGGGCTCGGATGTCGTTCGGGGTGAAGCGGGGGGCGCGGCGGGGTGGGGTGTGGCCGGAGAGGAGGATGAGGCGGCATGCGCGGTGGCGCTGGCCCGTGTAGGGGGCCAGGAGTTCCAGCATGGTCGCGTCGTCCGTGCCCCGGCGGCCGGTGAGGGCGTAGCCGACGATCTTCGGTACGTGGAGGTCGCCGACGGTGATCGCGTCGGGCGCGCCGTTGCTGCGCTGCAGGGTCTCCGCGGCCGTCCAGGGGCCGATGCCGGGGATCAGCTGGAGCCGGGCGAGGGCCGCCGGGAGGTCCATGGTCGCCGCTTCCTCCAGGCGGCGGGCGACGCGGGCGGCGCGGACGATCGTGGCCGCGCGTTTGCCGTCGACACCCGCCCGGTGCCACTCCCAGGACGGGAGCATGGCCCAGCCGTGCGCGTCGGGCATCACGTGGAGGCCGTCGAGCGGGCCGGGGGCCGGTTCGCCGTGGCGTTGGAGGAGCAGCCGCCAGGCGCGGTACGCCTCGTCGCTGGTGACCTTCTGTTCCAGGATCGACGGGATCAGGGATTCGAGGACCAGCCCGGTGCGGGTGAGCCGCAGGCCGGGGGTGCGGCGGTGCATCTCGTGGACCAGGCGGTGGCGCGGGGTGAACGCCGTCGGGTCGTCGTCGGCGCCGAGGAGGGCGGGGAGGCCGTCGAGCAGCCAGTCGGCGCCCGGGCCCCAGGCCTCGGCCTCGATCTCCCCGGAGTGCCGGGTGAAGCGGAGGGTGCCGGGGCCGGCCGGGGTGCGCCCGGTGCGCCAGACCGAGCCGTCCGGGGTGACCCGGAAGGCCGGATCGCCGGGGCCGCGGCGCAGCGGGCCGACGGTCAGGCCGGGATCGAGCGGGCCGGCGGGGCGCCAGCGGCGGGTGGCGGCCGACGCGTGCCGGGGTGTGGGCACCCGCAGCCGGCCGCCGCGGACGGTGGTGCGGGTCGGCCGGTCCTCAGGGGTCACCCTCCGAGGGTAGGCGGCGTCACTGGTCGGAGGAGAAGCGGACCGCTCCCGCCGGGATCTGTGCCTCGCACCAGATCCGGATGCCGTCCCGCAGCTCGTTGTCGGCGCCGATCACCGCGCCGTCGCCGATCACCGCGCCGTCCAGGACGGTCCGCGCGCCGATGCGGGCGCCCGCGCCGATCAGGGAGTTCTGGATCTGTGCGCCCGCGTCCACGACCGCGCCCTCCAGGACGGTGCTGCCGTCGATCCGCGCGCCCTCGCCGACGCGGGCGCCGGTGCCGACGACCGTGCCGCCGGTGAGCTTGGCGTCCGCGGCGACCTCGGCTCCTTCGAGGACCAGGCGGTCGCCGCAGCGGCCCGGGACGGCCGGGGAGGGGGCGCGGCCCAGCACGAGGTCGGCGGAGCCGCGGACGAAGGCCTGCGGGGTGCCGAGGTCCAGCCAGTAGGTGGAGTCGACCATGCCCTGGAGGTGGGCTCCGGAGGCGAGCAGGCCGGGGAAGGTCTCCCGTTCGACCGAGACCGGCCGCCCGTCGGGGATGGAGTCGATGACGGAGCGGTTGAAGACGTAGGCGCCCGCGTTGATCTGGTCGGTGACGATCTCCTCGGGCGTCTGCGGCTTCTCCAGGAAGGCGGTGACGCGGCCGTCGGCGTCCGTGGGCACCAGGCCGAACGCCCGCGGGTCCTCGACCCGGGTGAGGTGCAGGGAGACGTCCGCGCCGGAGGTGCGGTGGGTGTCGACCAGGGCGCGGATGTCGAGGCCGGTGAGGATGTCGCCGTTGAAGATGAGCACCGGCTCGTCGGGGCCGGAGTGCAGGCGCGAGGCGACGTTGCGGATGGCGCCGCCGGTGCCGAGCGGCTCGTGCTCGGTGACGTACTCCAGGTGCAGTCCGAGGGACGAGCCGTCACCGAAGTACGGCTCGAACACCTCGGCGAGGTAGGACGTGGCGAGCACCACGTGCTCGACCCCGGCCGCCCGGGCGCGGGCCAACTGGTGGGTGAGGAACGGCACACCGGCTGCCGGGACCATGGGCTTCGGCGTGTGCACCGTCAGCGGGCGGAGCCGCGTGCCCTTGCCGCCGACCAGGAGGATCGCTTCTGTCACCTTGTCTTCTCTGCTTCCTGCCAGGGGTCGGCTGACGGGCCCCCACCGGTTGAGGCCGGCGGCCAGTGTAAGCAGACGCCGACCGGCTGACGTGGACTGACGCTCGGCTCAGCCGAAGTGGACCGGGTCGGTCCTCACCGCCCCTGAGCTCTGGCGGCGGTGCTGCGGATCGAGCCGAGCTTGCTGTAGAGGCGGGCTCCGGGGCAGTCGGTGGAGAAACCGTCGCGGTGCCCGGAGATGACGTTGAGCGAGACCTTGGTGCCCTTCTTGTACTTGTTGCTGCCGCCGGACACCAGAGTGACCTTGCCGGCCGGGTTTCTGCCGAACAGGCCGAGCTTCCAGGCGGACAGTGCGGCGACGGACCGCACCGCCGCGGCGGGTGGTGTGACGCCCGAGAAGCTCCCGATGACCGCAATGCCCATCGTGTTGGTGTTGAAACCGAGCGTGTGTGCGCCCATCACGGCTCTGGCCACGCCGCCGGCCCGGCCCTCGTAGATCTTTCCGCACTTGTCGATGGCGAAGTTGTAGCCGAAGTCCCTCCAGCCCAGGCTCTTGACGTGGTAGCGGTAGATGCTGCGGAGCACGGACGGCGCCTGCTTGCAGGTGTAGTTGTTGCCGCTGGCCGTGTGGTGCACGAACGCGGCCTTCACGGTCTTGGTGTAGAGGAAGTTCCGCTCACGCAGCGACTCGTCCGCGCCCCAGCCGTGGCGGGTGACGATGCCGGGCCGCGGGCCGACGTAGGCGCGGGTCGCGACGGAGCCGTTCGCTCCGGTGACGGCGTCCGGGTCGTCCTCCGGCGTCGTCTCCTGGGCGAGAGCCGGGATCTCGGTGGCTCCCAGCGGCGCCAGTTCGGCGTTGACCGCGGAGGCCGCCGCTTCCTCCGGGGTCTGCTCCGGCGGTTCGGCGGTCCGGCCGGCCCCGGCGGCGGGGGCGTCGTCCGGCGAGACGAGCTCGATGCGCAGCCCGCCGGGCAGCGCGGTCGGGGCGCCCCGGTCGGAGGCCGGCTCGGGCAGCGCCTGGACCTGCACGCCGTCGGAGTCGCCGACCCAGAGCGGGGCGGTGCTGCCGTGCATCCGGCCGCCGTTCCGCTCGGGCGAATCGAGGTCGGGCTGGTCGTCGTTGTGGGTCTGCAGGTCCTGCCAGGAGGTCCAGCGGCCGGTGTCCGCGGCGCGGGTGCGGATCCGCACCTGTCCGTGGAAGTCGGCTGCCGGGTCGTCCCAGACGACACCCACCAGGGAGAACGGCCGGACGTCACGCTTCGGGAGGCCCTGCGGGGCACCGGCGTCCGGGGAGGTGGTCCCGGCGCGGTCGGGGCCGCCCAGCGGACCGAGGGGCAGCGACTGGGTGCTGCCGGGCACATGGGGCTCGGCGGGGGCTGCGGCGGCCGCTCCGGCGGGCGGAGCGAGCGGGAGCGCGAGAGCGGCCGTGCAGGCGACGCCGATGGAAGAAGCAAGGAGTCCACGCATGAACAAAATCGTGGGCATATCACGACAATCTGTCTATTCGTGATCTGACGGGCTGTCTGCCGAACAGGTGAGCTCCGCGGGCCCGTGACCGACTCCTCCTGCTTGCCCGGCCGCGTACCCTTGCGCGGGTGAACGCCACCGATCGCACCCCTGCCGACCTGCTGCGATCCGCGCTCGCCGCGGACCCGGCCCGCCCCCTGGTCACCTTCTACGACGACGCCACCGGCGAACGCGTCGAACTGTCCGTGGCCACCTTCGCCAATTGGGTGGCGAAGACCGCCAACCTGCTCCAGGACGATCTCGGAGCCGAGCCGGGCGACCGGGTCGCGCTGCTGCTGCCCGCCCACTGGCAGACGGCCGTCTGGGTACTCGCCTGCTCCTCGACCGGAGTTGTCGCGGACCTGGGAGGCGACCCCGCGGCCGCCGATCTGGTGGTCAGCGGCCCGGACACCCTCGACGAGGCGCGCGCCTGCCGCGGGGAGCGCATGGCGCTCGCCCTCCGCCCCCTGGGCGGCCGCTTCCCCGAGACCCCGGCGGGCTTCGCCGACTACGCGGTGGAGGTGCCCAGCCAGGGCGACCGCTTCGCCCCGTACGCGCCGGTCGACCCGGACTCCCCCGCGCTGGCCTTCGCGGGCTCCGGCGAACTCACCGGCGCCGGGACGGTCGAGCGGGCGCGGGCCGACGCGGCGGCGCACGGCCTGACCCCCGCCTCGCGCCAGCTGTCCGGGCTCCCCTACGACAGCTGGGACGGTCTGTCGGCCGGGCTGCTGGCCCCGCTGGCGGCCGGCGGTTCCGTCGTCCTCTGCCGGCATCTCGACCGGCTGCCGCCGCAGGCCCTGGAGCAGCGGCGGGAGAGCGAACGGGTCACCACGACGGCGGGCTGAGCACCGGCTCGGACCGCCACTCGTCCGGCGCACAGCGGGCCTGGCCTGCCGGGTGCGCCGACCTCCCGGAGTGATGATGGGCGCGAAAGTGCAGTCGTACGCACAACCAAGCGAGGGGCTCGACCGTCTGCTCCTGTGACCGGCGGGCCCGCGCGGAGCGAAGCCGCCTTACTCCGTGAGGGATGGACGCAGACGTGACCGACAGTGCTGGCACACCCGAGGAGCCCGAGGACTCCTCCGGGCGCGAGCGGGCGGACGGTGCGCCCCGGGCCGGGGACCCGGCACCGGGCGGCGCGCCGTCCGGCGGCCGCTCTTCGAAGGCCGGTGCCTCGAAGGCCGGTGCCTCGGACGCGGAGGCTGCGGACGCTGGCGCCTCGGACACGGGTGCTTCGGATGCAGGCGCCTCGGACGCCGGTGCCTCGGATGTCGGTGCTTCCGACGCGGCGCCGGAGGACGCAGCGTCGGGGAAGGCGGCGCCGGAGGACAGCGGCCCCTCGGACCGGGACGTCGTGGACGGTGCCGCCGCCGCGACGGCCTCCTCGGCGGGAGACGACTCGCGGGGTGACGCCGCGACGGGTGACGGATCCGAGTCCGCGCCCCACGGCCGATGGCGGCCCTGGCTGCGCCGGACGGCCCTGGTGGCCTCGGTGGCGGTGCTGGTGGCGGCCGGCGCGAGCTGGATGATCTACCAGAAGCTCGAAGGCAACATCACCACGGACACCGGCACGGCCGAGGAGCTGAAGCGGTACGAGGCCGAGCGCCCGGCGCCGATGGTGCACGACGCCCGGAACGTCCTGCTCATCGGCTCCGACAACCGGGGCGACGGCAACAGCAAGTACGGCCGGGACAACGGCACGCAGCGCTCGGACACCACGATCCTGCTGCACCTGGCCGCGGACCGGAAGAGCGCCACCGGGGTCAGCATCCCGCGGGACCTGATGGTGGACGTGCCCGCCTGCCGGAAGCCGGACGGCAGCCGCACCAAGCCGCAGTTCGCCCAGTTCAACTCGGCGTTCGAGGTGGCGGGCCCGGCCTGCACGATCCGTACCGTGGAGAACCTCACCGGCATCCGGGTCGACCACCACATGATCGTGGACTTCACCGGGTTCAAGCGGATGGTGAACGCGGTGCACGGGGTGGAGGTCTGCCTCAAGGATCCCGTGGACGACCGGGAGGCCCATCTGAAGCTGCCCGCCGGCCGGCAGAAGCTCAACGGCGAGCAGGCACTGGGCTACGTCCGCGCCCGCTACAGCATCGGCAACGGCAGCGACACCGAGCGGATGGACCGGCAGCAGCAGTTCCTCGGCGCCCTGGTGAAGAAGGTGCAGAGCAACGGGGTGCTGCTGAACCCGGCCCGGCTCTACCCGGTGCTGGACGCCGCGACGTCCTCGCTCACCACGGACTCCGGGCTGGACTCGCTGCGGGAGCTGTACGACCTGGCCCGCAGTTTGCGCAAGATCCCGACCGACCGCGTACAGTTCCTCACCGTGCCGCGCCGGGCGTACTCGCTCAACGCGAACCGGGACGAACTCGTCCAGCCGGACGCGGCTCAGCTGTTCAATCTCCTCCGTAACGACCTCCCCGTATCGGTCGCGCCCAAGCGGCGCGAGGCCGGTGCGACCCCCAGCTCCCGGCCGGACAACAGACCGGGAACGATGACCGGTGATCAGCGGACGGCGCGCCCCGGCGCCGAGCCGACCGATCCGGCTCCCACCTACCGCGGAACAACAGCGGCGAACGGTATGTGCGGATGAATTCGAGGGGCGTGGAGACCCCGCGCGAAAGGGATTGGGCAGATTGCCCAGTTGTAGGGGAGTGGAATTTGTCACCGGCGTCGCCCGACGCTGAACTGGGCGGATAGTGTGAGCGACCCGGTGCTGCCCGACCTCTCGTGGGGCAGCCGAGGACGATGGACCGAGCGCCTTGAGGGGGAGGCGCCGCGTGGCACCGACGGAGGATTCAGGCAACCGTGGACGCGCAAGAACGTGGGCGGGCGGGCAATATCGATCCCGCGGACCAGTGGGTGTTCGACCCGGACACCGGTAATTACGAACTGCGACTGGAACCTTCCGCAGAGCAGTCGGCTCCCCCTACGCAGCGCAGAGCGTCCAGAAGGGCCGCCGCCGCGCCGGTCGACGACGACACCCGCCCGCTGCCCACGCAGCGCGGCCGGCGTGCCGCGGGTGCGGGTGCCGGTGCCAGTGCCAGTGCCGGTGCCGGTGCCGGACGCGGTACGCCGCAGCCCGGCAGCAGCCGGCGGAAGCCGAAGGCGAAGGCGTCGGGCAAGAAGCGGGCCATGCACTGGACCGGTGGCGTGATGGCCTTCGTCCTGGTCGCCGGCGGTGCGGGCGCGTACTTCGTGTACGAGCACTTCAACGGCAATCTGAACACGGTCGACGTCGGTGACGCGGGCAGTGGCGACACCATCCCCGACGGGCCGATGAACATCCTCGTCCTCGGCACCGACGTCCGGACCGGCAAGGGCAACGACGGCTACGGCGACTCGGGCAGCGTCGGCCACGCGGACACCACGATCCTCTTCCATGTGTCGGCGGACCGCTCCAACGCCACGGCGATGAGCATCCCCCGCGACCTGATCACCGACATCCCCGACTGCCCGACCAAGCAGAAGGACGGGTCGACGAAGGTCATTCCGGGGACGCCGAAGACCCGGTTCAACACCAGCCTCGGGCAGGAGGGGCGCGACCCCGGCTGCACCATGCGGACGGTCAAGAAGCTCACCGGCCTGACGGTCAACCACTTCATGATGGCCGACTTCAACGCGGTGAAGTCCCTGACGACCGCCGTGGGCGGCGTCGACGTGTGCCTCGGCAAGGACATCGACGACCCGGACTCCCACCTCAAGCTGAACAAGGGCCCGCACACCCTGCAGGGTGAGCAGGCGCTGGCGTTCGTCCGGACCCGCCACTCGGTGGGCACCGGCGGCGACTTGAGCCGGATCGAGCTGCAGCAGCAGTTCCTCAGCTCGATGATCCGCAAGATGAAGTCGAACGAGACGCTCACCGACGGCAGCAAGCTCTGGAAGCTGGCGAACGCGGCCACCAAGGCGCTGACCGTCGACACCGGCATAGGCAGCATCAAGAAACTCAGCGACCTGGGCCAGAATCTGAGCGGGGTCGACACCAAGAACATCACGTTCGCGACCCTGCCGGTCATCGACAACCCGGCCGAGAAGGTCAAGACCACGGTCGTCCTCAACGAACAGCCCGCGGAGCAGCTCTTCGCGATGATGCGGGCCGACCAGTCGCTGACCGAGGTCAAGAAGAAGGCGAAGGCCAAGGAGGCCGCCAAGCTCAAGGGGCCCAAGGCGGATCCGGCCGACGTGCGTGTCGAGGTGCTCAACGGCGGGGGGCCGTTCGGTGCCGCACAGGACACCGTCGACTGGATGCAGAACACCGAGGGTGTGCTGAAGTCCAGCAACGGCGGCAACGCCACCGGCACGAAGCTGAAGAAGACCACGCTGGAGTACGCGCCGAACCAGGCCGACCAGGCGCGGCGGCTCGCCGACATGATGGGCCTGTCGGCGTCGGCTCTGAAGCCGGGCGGCAAGAACGCCGCACCGAGGGCGAACATGACCCTCACGCTCGGCGCCGACTTCAAGTCCGCCGGGACGCCGCTGACCGCACCGCAGAAGGCACCGGAAGGCGTCCAGAAGGTCCACGCGGACAAGCAGGTCTGCGCCAAGTGACACGGCCGCCGCTCGGGCGGGTCGGCACAACCGAATCCATGGGGGAGGCCCGATGCGGCAGAGCAGTGTTCAGGGACCGGGAGCGCAACGCCGCACCTCCGGTGCCGAGACGACGGAGCCGGGCGGGGGCCCGCGCCGGGACGGGGCCGGGACGGGCGACGTACCGGGGCAGCGCCGGGGCGGCCGGCACCAGGGGGGCGGGCCGCCGGGGCCCGGTGGCAAACGCCGGGTCCTGCGCTGGGTCTCCACCACGCTGGCCGTCCTGATACTCGGGACGGCCGGCGCCGGATACCTCTACTACGAGCACCTCAACGGCAATCTCGACAAGGACGATCTGAACCTCGGCGACAACAAGCTCGACAAGAGTGCGCCGAACGCCGCCGGTCAGACGCCGCTCAACATCCTGCTGCTGGGCTCGGACAGCCGGAAGTCCAAGGAGAACGTCAAGCTGGGCGGGGCCCGGGCCGACCGGGACCGCCCGGCGCTCGCCGATGTGCAGATGCTGCTGCACGTCTCGGCCGACCGCAGCAACATGTCGGTGATCAGCGTCCCGCGCGACACCCGGGTGACGATCCCGCGGTGCACCGACAAGAAGGACAGCGACAAGGTCTATCCGGAGACCAGCGACACCATCAACTCCAGCCTGGCGCACGGCGGTCCGGGCTGCACGGTGGCGACCTGGGAGGAGCTCACCGGCATCCCGATCGATCACTTCATGATGATCGACTTCTCGGGTGTGGTGGACATGGCCGACGCGGTCGGCGGCGTTCCGGTCTGCGTGGAAAACAACGTCTACGACGCCAAATCCGGGCTGCGGCTGAAGAAGGGCGACTCGACCATCAAGGGCGTGCAGGCCCTGCAGTGGCTGCGCACCCGGCACGGCTTCGAGGACGGCAGCGACATCGGCCGGGCCAAGGCCCAGCACCTGTACATGAACGCGATGGTGCGCCAGCTCAAGGCCGGAACGAAGCTCACCGACCCGGACAAGCTCACCGACCTCGCCGAGGCGGCCACCAAGGCACTCACCGTGGACGACGGCCTGGGCACCGTGAAGAAGCTCTACGACCTGGGCAACGACCTCAAGCGGGTGCCGACGAAGCGGATCACCATGGCGACCATGCCCTGGGTCCCCGACGCGCAGAACCCCGCCCATGTCATCCCCAAGCCGGGCGATGCCGACAAGACCTTCTCGCTGATGCGGAACGACGTCGGGCTCGACGGCAAGGACAAGAAGAAGCACGGGCCGAAGAAGAAGCCCGTGCCGAGCGACCCGGCCGCCCCCAAGGGGGAGATCCCGGTCACCGTGCAGAACGGCACCGGCACCGCGGCGCAGATCGCGGTCCGCGGCCGGGCCGCCACGATCGCCGGGCAGCTCACCCGGCTCGGCTTCGCCCAGGCCGCCACCGACGCGACCCCGAAGTCCCGGGCGGACACCACGGTCTCCTACGCCAAGGCGGACCAGCGCGGTGACGCCCAGGCGGTGGCCAAGGCCCTGGGGCTGCCGGACAGCGCCGTGCGGCCGGCGGCGGAGGTCTCGCAGGTCACCCTGGTCATCGGGGCCGACTGGCGGACCGGAATGGAGTACCCGAAGTCCGCGGGGGCCGAGAAGCCCGGCGACGACAAGGCCCCGGACAGCGCCGACGCGCTGAAGGGCGACGACAAGTCCGCCTGCATGAAGGTGAACCCGGCGAACGTCTGGTGACAGCGGCTTACGCAGCAGGGGCCGGACCCGTCGGGTCCGGCCCCTGCTGCGTACGGGTGGCGGTCGGCTATCCGGCGAGCACCGCGGGGCGCCGGCTGGCGATGACCTTGCGCGCCAGCGCCCGGGGGCTCGTCAGGAAGCCCCAGCCCCAGGCCATGTGCATGGTGGCCAGCGCGATCGGGATGCGCAGCCGGGCCTTCAGCGGCAGGCCGCGGCCGGCCGGGACCGAGCCCGCCGCGATGGCCGCGAGGTACCCGCCCGGGACCAGGAAGCCCCACGGGGTCAGCGCCGCGCCGACGACGATTCCGGCGGCGATGGCGGTCAGCGCGGTCGGCGGAGCCAGGTAGCGGAGGTTGATCGAGCCCTGGTGGTAGCGGGCCACCACGTGCCGCCAACGGCCGTAGTCCTTGTACTGCTTGCCGAGGGCCCGCACCGACGGCCGCGGCCGGTAGGAGACCTTCAGCTCCGGGGAGAACCAGATCAGCCCGCCGGCCTCGCGGATCCGGAAGTTCAGCTCCCAGTCCTGGGCCCGGATGAACTCCTCGTTGTACCCGCCCTGCTGCTCCAGGGCCTCCCGGCGGAAGACACCGAGGTAGACCGTCTCGGCCGGGCCTGCCGCGCCACCGGTGTGGAAGGCGGCGTTGCCGACGCCGATCTTCGAGGTCATGGCCGCGGCGACGGCGTGCTCCCAGTCGTTCTCCCCCTCGGCGTGCATGATGCCGCCGACGTTCTGCGCGCCCGTCTCCGCAAGGAGCCGCACCGCCGTGGCGATGTAGTCCGGGGAGAGCATGCCGTGCCCGTCGACCCGGACCACGACCGGATGCCGGGACGCCTTGATGGCCGCGTTGAGCGCGGCGGGGGTGCGGCCCGTCGGGTTCGGCACGGTGTGCACCCGGGGGTCCTCGGCCACGAGCTGGGCGGCGATCTCGTCCGTCCGGTCCGCCGACGGGCCGAGGGCGATCACCACCTCGAGCTCACCGGCGTACTCCTGCTCCAGGATGTGCCGCACCGCATTGCGCAGATGCCGTTCCTCATTGAGCACCGGCATGATCACGGAGACGGCCGGGAGCTTCGCTTCGGGTGCTGCGGGCAACGGTGGGTCCTCGGGGGTACGGGGGCCGCGCCCCCGGAGACTGCAGGTCGGCACTCACGTTACCGCGAATGGCCGACACGCCCGTACGCGGCCGAGTGGCAGGGCGGTGCGCGGGCGGCGTGGGGCCACGGGATGCAGATCGTATGGACCTACCGTGAGTTCGGTCACGCCCCACGCGCCCGCGGAGGTGTCATCTGTGACCGTCCCGGCTCCCCCCACCCAGCCGCACCCCCGCACCGTGCCCCCGCCGCGCCGCCCCCGCTGGGGGGTGCGGCTGGCCACGGCGGGAGCCGCGCTCCTGCTGGCCGGCGCCGGAGCCGGGCACGCGATGGTGACCGGGCTGGACACCGCGATCGGCAGGGTCGACCCCTTCGCCGGCCTCAACGACCGGCCGCGCGGCACCGAGGGGCTGAACTTCCTGGTCGTCGGCACGGACGGGCGGGAGAGGCTCGACCCGGCGACCCGCCGGAAGTACCACCTCGGCGGCGCCCCCTGCCGGTGCACCGACACCATCATGGTGGTGCACCTCTCGGCGGACCGGGACCGCGCCTCCGTCGTCAGCATCCCGCGCGACAGCTACGTGCAGCTGCCCGAGCACACCGACCCGGCCACCGGGGAGCAGTTCCCCGCCCACCCGGGGAAGATCAACGCGGCCTACGCCCAGGGCGGTCCCCGGCTCACCGTCCGCACCGTCGAGCAGATGACCGGCATCCACATCGACCACTACCTCGAAGTGGACTTCACCAGCTTCATGCGGACCGTGGACGCCCTCGGCGGGGTGGAGATCTGTGCCGTGCGCCCGATGCGGGACAGCTACACCGGCCTGGACCTGCCGGTCGGCACCCGCCGGCTGAACGGCGGCGAGGCCCTGCAGTACGTGCGCTCCCGGCATGTGGACGGCGCCGCCGACCTGGGCCGGATGCGCCGTCAGCAGCACTTCATGGCGGCGCTGGTGCAGCGCGTCACCAGCGGCGGGGTGCTGATGAACCCGGTGCTGCTCAACAAGGTGGCGGGCACGCTGGTGGGCTCGGTCCGCGCGGACCGGGGGCTCGGCGCGGACGAACTGATGGACCTCGGCCGGGCGATGCGCGGCTTCTCCCCGGCCTCCTCGGAGTTCGTCTCCGTGCCGGTCGCGGACGCCGGGTACCGGGTGCCGGGCCTGGGCTCCACCGTGCGCTGGGACACCGCCAAGGCCACGAAGATCTTCCGTGCTCTCCGGGCCGACCGGCCGCTCGCGGTCCGGCACCGGCGGGGCGGCCGCGGCAAGCTGGTCGAGGTCGCGCCGCAGCGGATCCGGGTGCAGGTGGAGAACGGCACCGACCGCGCCGGCCTGGGCACCCGGGCGGACACGGCCCTGCGGAAGGCCGGCTTCGTCACCTCCGGTGCCCCCGTGACCGCGGCGGCCCCGGTGCGGCGCACCGTCATCGGCTACGACCCGGGCTGGGACCGCTCGGCCCGTACGCTCGCCGCCGCGCTGCCCGGCGCCGAACTGCGGCCGGTGTACGGCCAGGGCCCGGTGATGCGGGTCACGGTCGGACCGGACTTCCGGTCCGTGCGGCGGGTGCGGGTGGCGGACGCGCTGGACGACGCGGCGCTCACCGGCGACCACATCATGTGCCGCTGAGGGGCCGCCCGGGGCCGGTCCGCTGCCCGCTGTCGCCGGCCGTCGGGCGTCAGGCGTCAGACGCCGGCCGTCAGGCGTCAGTCGTCGAATCCCTCGGCGATCCGCTTCTCGCGGAGCTCCTTGATGGCGCGGCGGCGGGCGAGCCGGTGCGTGCGCCGGATCTGCGCCTCCTGGTAGCGCCGCTTGTCGCGCTCGGACTCCGGCACCACCGGCGGCACCGTCCGCGGCTTGCCGTCCGCGTCCACCGCCGCGAAGACGAGATAGGCGCTGCCGACCTGGGAGGCGGGCGTGGACTCGTTCCAGCGCTCGGCCATCACCCGGACCCCGACCTCCATGGAGGACCGGCCGGTCCAGTTGACCTGGGCCTTCACATGCACCAGGTCGCCGACCCGGACGGGCTCCAGGAAGACCATCTCGTCCATGGACGCCGTGACCGCCGGCCCGCCGGAGTGCCGCCCGGCGACGGCGCCCGCCGCGTCGTCGACCAGCTTCATGATCACGCCGCCGTGGACGGTGCCGAGGAGGTTGGTGTCACTGCCGGTCATGATGTGTGACAGCGTGGTACGGGAGGCTGCGGTGGGCTTGCCCGGAATCTCGCCCTCCGGGGCTTGGGCCTGGTCAGTCATGCCGTCCACCATATGCGGGGAAACACCCTGCCCCCGCCTTCCCCTCTTTGCATCAGATCTGCTACAGGCCAGGTGCGATTCGCCACTCACCCTGTAAGAGGGTCCCCCCGGGCAGGCACACTTCTGCCTATGAATGATTGGCCTGAGGGATGGACCGGCGACAGCAGGGACAGGTACGGACGCGGCAGTGCGAGCTCGCGTCCCGAGTCCGCCCGCGCCATGCGCCATGTGCAGCGCGGCGGTGGAGGCTACGGCGGCGGGCAGCAGGGGGAGCCGCCGCTGCCGCCGCATCTGTCGCCGCATCGCGGCTCCGTCCCGGGCCAGCGGGGCCCTGACGACTACGCGGAGTACGACAACGGTTACAACACCGGCCAGGTCTACGGCGGCGGGCGCGGGGGCCGCGCCGGCGGCGATCAGTACGGCCGCCCGGCGCCGGACTGGCGCCGCCGGATCAAGATAGGCGCGATCACCCTGGTCGTCGCGCTGCTGGCGGTCTCGATCGGCACCTACTTCTGGGCCGACTCCAAGCTCCAGCGCCGGGTCGACCTCAGCAAGGTGATCGAGCGCCCGGAGACCGGCGAGGGCACCAACTACCTGATCGTCGGCTCCGACAGCCGTGAGGGCATGACCGCCGCGGACAAGAAGCGGCTGCACACCGGGTCGGCGAACGGCAAGCGCACCGACTCGATGATGATCCTGCACGTCGGCAGCAACGGGAACACCATGATCTCGCTGCCCCGCGACTCGGACGTGGAGATCCCCTCCTACCGCGGCTCGGACTCCGGCAAGCTCTTCCCGGGCCAGGGCCGGCACACCAAGCTCAACGCCTCCTACTCCGAGGACGGCCCGCAGCTGCTGGTCCGCACCGTCGAGTCCAACACCGGTCTGCACATCGACCACTACGCGGAGATCGGCTTCGGCGGCTTCGCCAAGATCGTGGACGCGGTCGGCGGCGTCGAGATGAACATCCCCAAGGGCTTCAAGGACGAGAAGTCGGGCGCGGACTTCAAGTCGGGCAAGCAGACGCTCGACGGCCAGCAGTCGCTCGCCTTCGTCCGGACCCGCTACGCCCTGCCGGGCAGCGACCTCGACCGGACGAAGAACCAGCAGAAGTTCCTCTCCGCGCTGGCGAGCCAGACCGCGACCCCGTCGACGGTGCTCAACCCGTTCCGGCTCTACCCGACGATGGGCGCGGGCCTGGACACGCTGGTGGTCGACAAGGACATGGGCCTGTTCGACCTGTCCGAGATGTTCTTCGCGATGAAGAGCGTCTCCGGCGGCGAGGGCAAGCAGATGAACATGCCGACCTCCGGCAGCGTCGGCGGCGGCAACCTCCAGTGGGACAAGGCCAAGGTCAAGCAGCTGGTGAGCCAGCTCAAGAACGACGAGAAGGTCACCGTCTCCAGCAACTGACCGCCCCGCCGCACACCATTCCTCGTACGCAGAAGGGCCCCACCGGTCGGTGGGGCCCTTCTGCGTATGTCGGCGTGGTCGCGGGCCTGGCAGACGGTCACGCACCGTGCGCCTGAGCGGCCCTCGTCCTCCTGCGCAGGCAGTGCCGGCTGATGACACACACCCGCGGGTCTATGCGACATCGTGACTAGCCGCTGAGCCACCCTTGCCCGACGGGTATCACGGTTCGTAGTTTGCTGACCACACAGACTGGAAGGGGCCTCAGTGGACGAACTGCGGATGATCGCGGGCGGACCGTGCAAGAGCGGCGACGACGACAAGTGTGGGAACGGAGACTGCCCGACCGTGTACGCCACCCAGGAGCCGGGCATGTTGGCCATCCAGGGCTACGACGTGACCCACCCGACGCCGCAAGGCGAGTCGGTTGTACTGATCCCGGAGGACATCCTCAAGGAGGCCGCGCGTGCCCGTGGATGGCTCTAGCCCCGTTCTACTGGACGGCGACGAGTGGCAGGCGTACTTCCGCGACTTCAAGCGCTCCGCGTTCCGGCTGGAAGTCCACCAGACCTACACCATGCCTGCGGAAGCTCGGACGGTCCGCGACTTCCTCGCCGGGGCGTCGATGCCGGAGGGCTTCAACGCGCCATGGCACCAGACGATTCGCGACCACACGGCCGCCGGTCGGACGATGACCCGAGCCAAGATCGTGCGTCGCCCGCTCACGCCGTACAGCCGCTACCTGTTCGAGTGGTGCATCCCCGGAAATGTCGCGGCCGGGGAGAACTACCAGATCGTTGATTCGACAGAGGGGCCGAACCTCGGACTGCCCGGGCAAGACTTCTGGCTGTTCGACGAATCGACCGTGGTTCATCTCAACTACCGTCCCGACGGAACGCAGATCAATCGGGAACTGATCCAGAACCCGGACATCAGTAAGTATCTCGCATGGCGGGATCTCGCGCTAGAAAGTGCCGTACCGTTCAGTGCCTATCGAACCTGAGACGCAAGCACGGGAACGGAAGGATTTGGCGGAGGCCCTTCGGGGTCTCCGTCGCGCTTCCGGCCTCAGCGGCGAACGCCTGGCGCTGCGCTGCAACATGAGCCAAACAAAGATCAGCCGCATTGAGACCGGACGCGCCCTGCCAACGGTCATCGATGTCGAGCGCATTCTCAAAGCGCTCGCTGTGCCTGACGAGGTGGCCGACGAGCTTCTTCGACTGGCACGCCGAGCCAATGTGGACTATGCGTCCTGGCGGGCTTATGCACGCGTTGGCCTGTATCACAAGCAGGCCGAGCTAGGAGCCCTCGAGTCTTCCTCGCGGGTGATGCGGCACTTCCTCCCGGCCATCCCTACTGGCCTGCTGCACGTACGTCAGTACGCCTTCGAGACTCTTTCACCTACGGTGACAGGTGACCCGGCCAGGGACGTGGCACGGGCTGTGCAGGCACGTATGGACCGTCAGGCCATTCTGGATGACACAGCGCGCTCATTCTGGTTCCTGATGACCGAACAGGCTGTCAAGTGGCAACGAGCGAGCATCGAAGCCATGTCGGCCCAGTGCTCACACATGGCCGAGGTCAACAGGAAACCCAACGTCGAAATTGGGATAGTCCCACAAGGGGCGCGCGTCCCCGGAACTCCCATGAACATCTTCGTGGTCTACGACGATCGCCTCGTGACTGTCGAACTGTTCTCCGGCGAAGTCGTGTTGCGTGACCCTCGGGACATAACCCAGCACCTTGGCCTTTTTGAGCTCTTCTGGTCGCACGCTCTGACCGGTGACGATGCTTCCGCCTTCCTGGAAGGGGCAGCAGGCGGCTTTATGCGTCAACGTAACTAGCACTCCATGCAGACGCATTGAGGGTCCATGATGGAAGTCATGGAGAGCGAACAGAAAACCTCGTCCAGCGAGGGAGCTGCCGCCGAAGGAACACGACCGACCAAACTGGATCGTGAACCGCAGACAGTTTTCGGCTGCCCTGTATGCCTTTACCGCTCTGCCGCCAGAGTTTCAGGCGCAGGCTTTCCCGCTCTCCTCTCCAATGGACTCCCGCCCGGCATGGGCGGCGGCGGTCAGTCATGATCGCGATCAGTTGAGCAGGAAGGTGCAGTGATGCTGAACGGAAATGAGCTGTACGCACTCGACATCAACGGGGCCTCGTTCTTGAAGGCGTGCGGCGGCCCCTGCACCGAAGGGTGCGTGACCCTGGCCCGCATCGGCGACGACGCCTGGGCCCTCGGTGACAGCAAGCGGCCCGACGCGGAGCCGCTGCGGTTCACCACGGAGGAGCTGGGCGTGGCTGGGATCGACCCCGCGCGCTTCGGCCTGAGCGCCTGATCCTCCAGCATCTCCAGCCGGCTCCGGTCCGACCCTCCACAGGATCGGGGCCGGTTGGTCTTTCGACCGACAACACGAACCGGGATCGACAGGTGCACCACCACGGCTATCTATGGACCGGCCCGAAAGAGCGCTTCGACCAGGAAGCGCTACGACGGCCCCCGCATCCTGAGCCGCCCCCTGCCGGAAGCAGACCGGAACTGATTCAGCGGTACCGCGAGGTGGCGGCAGAGTTCCCGACCGTCGACCTGCCGCCCCTGGAAACGGCGTACTGGCTCATCAAGCCCCGTTCTCTCGTTCGTGGCACATGGGATGAGGCGAAAGAGGCGGCGGCCTGGCTCGGTGAGCGGCTGGCCGAATACGCGTCCCGGTTCGCTTCCGAGAGGGAGCGCGACCCGCCCCATCTGGCCCGGCTCGTGAACACGGCTGCCGCACAACTGCACTCCGGTGCTGATGTGTCGTACGGCTTCTACCTCGAACGTCCCTCGTTTCTGTCCCTGGCAGTGGTGACGTGCTCCCCGAATCGTTCGAACCTTGAACTGGCCTGCCCTGTGGCATAGTCGAAGCACCAAGGAAGCCTCGGTCGTTGTGGCCGGGACTCGCTTACAGGGCGAGACGCCGACCGACCACGGGCTTCGGCTTCCCGCGCACTAAACCCTGGTCGAGATTCCAATGGAACTGATCCGGAAGGCCATCCGTGACGACCTCATCCAGGACCCTCAGCGACCTCTTCGACGTATTCGAGCGCGAGGCGTTCCGCCTCGAAACCCTGGACGACTACAGCAAGTCCGGGAACGTTGACGCGTATCACGCGTTCCTGGCCGGGGAGTCGCGGCCGGACCGCTACAACGCGGACTGGGTCGAGGAACTGCGCTCGCACACCGAGAAGGGGAATCGGATCTACCGGGTGCACATTCTTTCCCGCCCACTGACGGACTACCTCAGGTTCGAGCTCGGGTGGGGCTATCAAAGGAACATGACCGGGGGTGAGGAGTTCTTCATCCTCGACGTCACCGGCAAACCCAACCCTCTGGAGAGGGTTCCGGACTTCTGGTTCTTCGACTCCGGGTCCGTTGCCGTGATGGACTATGACGGAACAGGTAAATACCTGGGTTCGGAAGTTCTGCCGCCGGAACGAACGGCGGAATTCAAGCGCTACCGTGACGCGGCACTCGCTCACGCGGAACCGTTTACCGAATGGTGGCACAAGTACGGGACGTGAACAGAGCACAGCTCGGAGCCGCGCTGCGGGCGCTGCGAGTGGCATCCGGAAAAGAAGCCGAAGCAGTGGCCCGCAGCGCCCTCATGTCTCCGTCCAAACCGTTCAAGATCGAGAAATGCGAAGCCGACGCCCAGCGCAACGGACGTGGGGTGGCCTGACGGCCGACGCGAACGGCCCCCGGCGTGATGCCGGGGGCCGTGATGTTTCCGCAGGTCAAGTGCCCTACTGCCGCAGCGCCGGACCGGGATTTCCCCGGCATGACGCCCAGGAACGGGCCGGATGGAGCCCGAACGGACCGGCAGCCGTGGCGGACTCCCCCGACGCTCTCAAACAGCCCATGACCTGCAAAAACCCTGCTACGGCAGGTTGCGCGCCATGACGATGCGCTGGACCTGGTTGGTGCCCTCGTAGATCTGGGTGATCTTGGCGTCGCGCATCATGCGCTCCACCGGGTAGTCACGGGTGTAGCCGTAGCCGCCGAGCAGCTGCACGGCGTCGGTGGTGACCTCCATGGCGACATCCGAGGCGAAGCACTTGGCGGCGGCGCCCTGGAAGGTGAGGTCGCTGTCGCCGCGCTCGGACTTCGCGGCGGCCGCGTAGGTGAGCTGGCGGGCGGCCTCGACCTTCATGGCCATGTCGGCGAGCATGAACTGGACGCCCTGGAAGTCGGCGATCGGCTTGCCGAACTGCTTGCGCTCCTGGACGTAGCCCTTGGCGTAGTCCAGGGCACCCTGGGCGACACCGAGCGCCTGCGCCGCGATGGTGATGCGGGTGTGGTCGAGGGTCTTCATCGCCGTGGCGAAGCCGGTGCCCTCGGCGCCGATCATGCGGTCGGCCGGGATCCGGACGTTGTCCAGGTAGACCTCACGGGTCGGGGAGCCCTTGATGCCGAGCTTCTTCTCCGGGGCGCCGAACGAGACACCCTCGTCGGACTTCTCGACGACGAAGGCCGAGATGCCCTTGGTGCGCTTCTCCGGGTCCGTCACGGCCATGACGGTGTAGTACTCGCTGACGCCGGCGTTGGTGATCCAGCGCTTCACACCGTTGAGGACGTAGTGGTCGCCGTCCCGGACCGCCTTGGTCTTCATGCCGCCGGCGTCGGAGCCGGCGTCCGGCTCGGAGAGGCAGTAGGAGAACATCGCGTCGCCCTTGGCGAGCGGGCCCAGGTACTTCTTCTTCAGCTCCTCGGAGCCGGAGAGGATGACCGGCAGCGAGCCCAGCTTGTTGACCGCCGGTATCAGGGAGGAGGAACAGCAGACGCGCGCCACCTCCTCGATGACGAGCACGGTCGCCAGGGCGTCGGCGCCCGCGCCGCCGTAGGACTCGGGCACGTGCACGGCGTGCAGGTCCGAGGCCACCAGGGCGTCGAGGGCCTCCTGCGGGAAGCGGCCCTCCTCGTCGACCTCGGCGGCGAACGGCGCGATCTTCGCCTCGGCGAGCGCGCGCACCGTGTCCCGGAGCATGTCGTGCTCCTCGGACGGCCGGTAGAGGTCAAAGTCGTTCGCTGTGCTCCCCGAGGGCGCCACGGTGTCCTCACTCCCAAACTGCTAACTACCGTTAAGTAACCCGAGTCTAGGGGTGCGGCCCCATCCGGGCATACGTGAGCTTGCCGACAGCGGGCCCCATGCCCGGTCCGCGGCCCGACTATGCTCGGGCGCGCAGTCCAGACCGTTCGACCACGGAGCGATACATGGCCCCGAAGATCACTGTGATCGGCACCGGATACCTCGGTGCCACCCACGCCGCCGCCATGGCCGAGCTGGGCTTCGAGGTGCTGGGGCTGGACGTGGTCCCCGAGAAGATCGAGATGCTCGCGGCGGGCCGGGTGCCGATGTACGAGCCGGGGCTGGAGGAGCTGCTGCGCAAGCACGTCGCGGGGCACGAGGGCTCCACCGGGCGGCTGCGCTTCACCACCTCCTACGCCGAGGCCGGCGAATTCGGCGACATCCACTTCGTCTGTGTGAACACTCCGCAGAAGCACGGCGAGTACGCGTGTGACATGAGCTACGTGGACAGCGCCTTCGAGTCGCTGGCCCCGCATCTGACCCGGCCGGCGCTGGTGGTCGGCAAGTCCACCGTGCCGGTGGGCAGCGCGGAGCGGCTGGCGGCGCGGCTGGCGGAGCTGGCCCCGGCCGGGTCCGACGCCGAGCTGGCCTGGAACCCGGAGTTCCTGCGCGAGGGGTTCGCCGTCCGGGACACCCTGCACCCCGACCGGATCGTCGTCGGGGTGGCCGGCGAGCGCGCGGAGAAGCAGCTGCGCGAGGTGTACGCGGCCCCCATCGGCGAGGGCTCGCCGTTCGTCGTCACCGACTTCCCGACCGCCGAGCTGGTCAAGACCTCCGCCAACTCCTTCCTGGCCACCAAGATCTCGTTCATCAACGCGATGGCCGAGGTGTGCGAGGCGGGCGAGGGCGATGTGGTGAAGCTCGCGGAGGCCATCGGCCACGACGAGCGCATCGGGAAGAAGTTCCTCCGGGCCGGCATCGGCTTCGGCGGCGGCTGCCTGCCGAAGGACATCCGGGCGTTCATGGCCCGCGCCGGTGAGCTGGGCGCGGACCAGGCGCTGACCTTCCTGCGCGAGGTCGACTCGATCAACATGCGCAGCCGGGCGCGGATGGTGGAGCTGGCCCGCGAGGCGGTGGGCGACAGCTTCCTGGGCAAGCGGGTGGCCGTGCTGGGCGCGGCGTTCAAGCCCGACTCGGACGATGTGCGGGACTCCCCCGCGCTCAACGTCGCCGGCCAGATCCACCTCCAGGGCGGCCAGGTCACCGTCTACGACCCCAAGGGCATGGAGAACGCCCGCCGGCTGTTCCCCACGCTGGGCTACGCGCCGACCGCGCTGGACGCGGCGCGCGGTGCGGATGTGGTGCTGCACCTCACCGAGTGGCAGGAGTTCCGCGAGCTCGACCCGGCGGCGCTGGGCGAGGTCGTCGCACAGCGGCGGATGCTGGACGGGCGGAACGCGCTGGACCCGGGGCGCTGGCGCGAGGCGGGCTGGACGTACCGGGCGCTGGGGCGGCCCCGCGCCTGATCCCGCCGTGCCGGGCGCACCGGCACCGCGACCCTCCTGACGGGACGGACCACGGAACGGCCCGCCCGCCTCGGAACGCCGGGGCGGGAGGGCCGTCCGCCGTCTCAGGTGGGGGCGTCGACAGCCTCAGGTGGGGACGTCGACCGCCTCAGGTGCGGGCGTCGGCGGCCGCGCCGTCGAGCTCCTCCAGGGTCGCGTTCGACGGGCCGCGGCGCGGATCCGCCCGGAGCCCGCGCGCCACGTCCTCCGCGGCCCGCAGCGTGCGGACGGCGTTCTGCCAGGTCAGTTTGGCCAGGTCGGCCGTCGACCAGCCGCGCCGCAGCAGTTCGGCGACCAGGTTCGGATAGCCCGCCACATCGTCCAGGCCGGACGGGGTGAAGGCGGTGCCGTCGTAGTCGCCGCCGATGCCGATGTGGTCGACCCCCGCGACCTCGCGCATGTGGTCGAGGTGGTCGGCGACGGTGGCCGCGGTGGCGACCGGCCGCGGGCGGGCCGCCTCGAAGGCCCGCTGCACCGTCATCCCGGCCTCGGTGGTGTCCAGCGGGTGCAGACCGTGGGCGCGCATGTTCTCGTCGGCGGCCGACGTCCACTCGATGGCCGCGGGCAGGATGAACTTCGGGACGAACGTGACCATGGCGATGCCGCCGTTGGCGGGCAGCTGCGCCAGGACATCGTCCGGGATGTTGCGCGGATGGTCGCAGACGGCGCGCGCCGAGGAGTGCGAGAAGACCACAGGTGCCTCGGTGACCCGTAGCGCGTCCCGCATCGTGCCGGCCGAGACGTGCGAGAGGTCGACGAGCATGCCCGTGCGGTTCATCTCCCGGACGACCTCCTCGCCGAACCGGCTGAGGCCGCCCAGCCGCGGCTCATCGGTCGCCGAGTCCGCCCACGGGATGTTGTCGTTGTGGGTGAGCGTCATATAGCGGACGCCCAGCTCGTACAGGGCGCGCAGGGTGGCCAGCGAGCAGTTGATGCTGTGGCCGCCCTCGGCGCCCATCAGGGAGGCGATCCGGCCCTCGGCGCGGGCGGCCTCCATGTCGTCGGCGGTCAGCGCCCGGCGCAGGTCGGCCGGGTAGCGGTCGATCAGCCGGCCCACCACGTCGATCTGTTCGAGGGTGGCGCTGACGGCCGCGTCCCCGCTCAGGTCGGTGCGGACGTACACCGACCAGAACTGCGCGCCGACGCCGCCCGCCCGCAGCCGCGGGAGGTCGGTGTGGAGGTGAGCGCTCTGGTCGGTGGCGATGTCCCGCCGGTCGAGGTCGTAGCGGACCTGCTCCCGCAGGGCCCAGGGCAGGTCGTTGTGTCCGTCGACGACGGGGTGGGCGGCCAGGAGCTCCCCGGCCGCGGCGAGATGATCGGTCACCGTCGCCGCCCTACTGTCCGAAGCCGAAGCCGGCGCTGCCGTCGACCTTGGCGCGCAGTCGCTTGCCCTTCTCGGTGGCCTGCTCGTTCAGGTCGTCCTGGAACTGCCGCATCCGCCCGAGGAGTTCGTCGTCGTGGGCGGCGAGCATCCGGACGGCCAGCAGCCCGGCGTTGCGGGCGCCGGCGACCGAGACGGTGGCGACCGGAACGCCCGCGGGCATCTGCACGATGGACAGCAGGCTGTCCATGCCGTCGAGGTACTTCAGCGGCACCGGGACGCCGATCACCGGCAGCGGCGTTACCGAGGCGAGCATGCCGGGCAGGTGGGCGGCGCCGCCCGCACCGGCGATGACGGCCTTGAGGCCGCGCTCGGCGGCCCGCTCGCCGTACGCGATCATCTCGCGCGGCATCCGGTGGGCCGAGACGACGTCGACCTCGTAGGGCACCTCGAACTCGTCGAGTGCCTGGGCCGCGGCCTCCATCACCGGCCAGTCGGAGTCGGAGCCCATCACGATGCCGACGAGGGGAGCGGAGGGTCCGGTGCCGGTACCGGATTCGTGGCCGGGGGACGGGGCGGTCATTCCTGAGCTCTCCTCTTCGGCCACGGAACTATTCAACGACGGTCCCGCGCAGGTAGTCCGCGGCGTGCCGGCCGCGCTCGCGTACCTCGGCGAGGTCGTCGCCGTAGGTGTTGACATGGCCGACCTTACGGCCCGGCTTCACGTCCTTGCCATACATATGGATCTTCAACTGCGGGTCCCGGGCCATGCAGTGCAGATAGGCCGGATACATGTCGGGGAAGTCGCCGCCGAGGACATTGGTCATCACGGTCCAGGTGGCGCGCGGGCGGGGGTCGCCGAGCGGCAGGTCGAGCACGGCCCGCACATGGTTGGCGAACTGGGAGGTGACGGCGCCGTCCTGGGTCCAGTGGCCGGAGTTGTGCGGGCGCATGGCGAGCTCGTTGACGAGGATCCCGGGCGTTCCGTCCGCGCCGCGGGTCTCGAACAGCTCCACCGCGAGATGGCCGACCACGCCGAGCTCCTCGGCCACGGTGAGGGCCAGCTGCTGCGCCCGGGCGGAGAGTTCCTCGGACAGTCCGGGGGCGGGGGCAATCACGGTGTCGCAGACGCCGTCGACCTGGACGGACTCCACGACCGGGTAGGCGACCGCCTGGCCGTGCGGGGACCGGACGACGTTGGCCGCCAGCTCCCGGACGAAGCCGACCTTCTCCTCGGCCAGCACCGGCACGCCCGCGCGGAACGGCTCGGCCGCCTCCTCCTGGCCGCGGACGATCCACACGCCCTTGCCGTCGTATCCGCCGCGGACGGTCTTGAGGACGACCGGGTACCCGTCGCCCTCCTCGACGGCGAACCGCTCGACGTCCTCGGGGCCGGAGACGATCCGGTGCCGCGGGCACGGCACACCGATCTCCCGGAGCCTGGCCCGCATCACGCCCTTGTCCTGGGCGTGCACCAGGGCGTCCGGACCGGGGCGCACCGGGATGCCATCGGCTTCCAGGGCACGGAGGTGCTCGGTCGGCACATGCTCGTGATCGAAGGTGACCACATCACAGCCTTGTGCGAAAGCACGAAGCGTGTCGAGGTCGCGATAGTCGCCGATGACGACCTCGCTGACGACCTGTGCCGCAGAGTCCTGCGGGGTGTCGCTGAGGAGCTTGAATTTCAGGCCGAGGGGGATGCCCGCCTCGTGGGTCATACGGGCGAGCTGACCGCCGCCGACCATGCCGACTACCGGGAATGTCACCCGACCAGAGTAGCCGGACACCGGAGCGGCGCACTTCTGGACATTGGAGGATCCTCTAATGCGACGGTACTGCTCCGGCTGCGTTCCGTTTCCGCCCCGGACGGCCGCCTTCGGGACCGTCCGGGCGGCGGGCCGCCCGCCCCCTGGTTAGCATGAGGAAGCCGGACAAAGACGATCAACGCCAACCACGGAGCCACACGATCCCTATGAGTGAACGGCCCACACTGCGTTCGCGGCTGCGGCAGCTGGCCCGCGAACTCGCCAAATTCGGGACGGTCGGCGCCGTCGGCTTCCTGGTCAACTTCGTCGTCTTCAACCTGTGCATGCACGCCTTCGGCCTGGCCGTGGTGCGCTCGGGTGTGATCGCCACGGTCGTCGCGATCGGCACCAACTACATCGGCAACCGCTACTGGACCTACCGGAGCTCCGACAAGTCCCACCGCAGCCGGGAGCTCTCGCTCTTCCTGCTGTTCAGCGGCATCGGCCTGATCATCGAGAACGGCATCCTGGCCCTCTCGCACTACGGCTTCGGCTTCACCTCGACCGTGGCCGACAACGTCGCGAAGAACGTGATCGGGCTCGGGATCGGGACGGCGTTCCGCTTCTGGTCCTACCGGACCTGGGTCTTCCGCGCGCTTCCGGCGCGGGAGGCGGTGGAGACTGCTGAATCGTTCCTCGAGGAGGACGCCCTGCTCGGCGAGGCCCGCTACCAGGCCGGCCGGACCAAGTAGCCCCGGCGGCTCCCCGGGCCGGCCTCCCGGCCGCCCGGCGCCGGGTCGGTGCAAGGGCTCGGCGCAGGGGCTCGGCACCGCTCCGGCCGCTCCGGCCGCTCCGGCCGCTCGGGCCGCCGCTTCCCGGCGCCCGCCCCACGGCCGCGGGAGCCCCGCCCGGCCGGTCCGCCGCGACGCCTAGTGACCCGCCTCGCGGCTCAGGAAGAGCGCGAAGACCGGTGGGTGCTGCTGCACCAGCTCCAGGCGGCCCCCGTCCGCCTCCGCCAGGTCCCGGGCGACCGCCAGCCCCAGACCGGTGGAGTTCCGGCCGCTGACGGTGCGCTCGAAGACCCGGGCCCCGAGGTCGGGCGGCACGCCCGGACCCGCGTCCGTGACCTCCACCACCACCTGGTTGCCCGTGACCCGGGTGCGGATGGCCACCGGTCCCGCGCCGTGCATCAGGGAGTTCTCGATCAGCGTGGCGAGGACCTGGGCCACCGCGCCCGGGGTGCCGACCGCCCGCAGCCCCTTCGTGCCCGAGCAGACGATGGCCCGCCCCGCGCTCCGGTAGGCCGGGCGCCACTCCTCGATCTGCTGCTTGACCACCTCGTCGAGGTCGAAGGCGACCGCGGAGCCGCTCCGCGGGTCGCGCGAGTTGGTGAGCAGCCGCTGCACGACGTCGGTGAGCCGCTCGACCTGCCCGAGCGCGATCGTCGCCTCCTCCTTCACCGTGTCCGGGTCGTCGGTGGCGGAGATCTCCTCCAGCCGCATGGAGAGCGCCGTCAGGGGGGTGCGCAGCTGGTGGGAGGCGTCCGCGGCCAGCCGGCGCTCCGCGGTCAGCATGCGTCCGATGCGGTCGGCGCTGGCGTCCAGGACGTCCGCGACCCGGTCCAGCTCCGGCACCCCGTAGCGGCGGTGACGCGGGCGCGGGTCGCCGGAGCCCAGCCGCTCGGCGGTCTCGGCGAGGTCGGTGAGCGGCGCGGTCAGCCGGTGCGCCTGCCGTACGGCGAGCAGCACGGCGGCGACGACCGCGAGCAGCGCGACCGCGAGGATGATCAGCAGGGTCCGGCCGATCTCCTCGCTGACGGCGGCGGCGGGGGCCTGGACGGTGACCGTCTCCCCCCGCTCGCCGGTCTCGCGGGACTCGATGACCCCGCCGCCGGGCGGCTTGCCGACCTCGATGAGCTGCCGGCCGGGCATCTCGATCCGTGCGTAGCGCCCCTCGCCGACCTGGTCGCGCAGCACCTCGGTGCTGACCCGTTCACCGCCGAGGAGCCGGCTGTCGACGATGCTGACCAGGCGCACCGCCTCGGACTCGACGCTCTCCCGGGCGCTGTTCTCGATGGTGCGGGTTTCCACGATGACGAGGGAGACGCCGAAGACGGCGATCACCACGAGCACCACGGCGAGCGTGGAGTTGATCAGTCGGCGGCGCACAGTGCCCTCCGGGCCGGTTTCGCGAATCGGGTCCGCTTCTGGAGCGGAGCGCGGCGGATGTCTCCGCCGCCCGGTATCCGATGATGTCGCATCACCGGCCCGCCGCTTCCGCGGACGCGGAGAGCTGCGCGTCCGGAACGCGCCGTGAGCGGGCGCGCCCGGCGGCGGCGTCAGCTCTTCTCGAACCGGAAGCCGACGCCCCGGACGGTGGCGATGTAACGGGGGTTCGCCGCGTCGTCGCCGAGCTTCTTGCGCAGCCAGGAGATGTGCATGTCGAGGGTCTTGGTGGAGGACCACCAGGTGGTGTCCCAGACCTCGCGCATCAGCTGGTCGCGGGTCACCACCCGGCCCGCGTCCCGCACCAGCACCCGCAGCAGGTCGAACTCCTTGGCGGTCAGCTGGAGCTCCTCCTCGCCCATCCAGGCGCGGTGCGACTCCACGTCGATCCGCACCCCGTGCGTGGCGGGGGCCTGCTGCTGGGTCTCGACGGCGCCCCGGCGCAGCAGGGCCCGTACCCGCGCGAGGAGTTCGGCCAGCCGGAAGGGCTTGGTCACGTAGTCGTCGGCGCCGGCGTCGAGACCGACGACGGTGTCCACCTCGTCGGCGCGGGCGGTGAGCACGAGGACGGGGAAGACATGGCCCTCGGTGCGCAGGCGCCGGCAGACCTCGAGGCCGTCCATGCCCGGCAGGCCCAGATCGAGCACGAGGAGGTCGACACCCCCCTGGAGGCCGGCTTCGAGCGCGGTGGGACCGTCCTCCCGCACCTCGACCTCGTACCCCTCGCGCCGCAGTGCGCGGGCGAGCGGCTCCGAGATGGATGCGTCATCCTCGGCGAGCAGTACTCGGGTCATGGACCGATGGTAGTCCGCGCAGGTGGTGGGGTGGGGCCGCTCGGAGGGAGCCCCCCGGAGGACTCGTTGGACGGGCTGTCAGTTACCGTCGGACACGCGTCACCAGTTCCCGGTGCGGCTGTGATCCATATCTCAAGTCCTTTCATATAGCACGCTACTGTGACGTAAGGTGTCGATGCGCCCATAGCACCTCAGGGACCTTTGGCTCGTAGGACACGCCGAGGGTCCCTTTGCGGTGCAGGGCCGGTACCACCGGCATGGGACAAGGTGAAGGACCTCTGGGCCGGTCCGCGCGCCGCACGGTGCACGGATGCGGTCCTGTGTACTTGCTTGCTCCGGTGCCGTCCTCCCCCCATTCCGGGCGCCCACCCCGCGGCGGCGCGTCCCGAGCGAGCAAGGATCCCACCATGGCATCCAGCCAGACGAAGGGCGCTTCCCCGCAGGAGACCCCTGCCGGCGGCAAGACGTTCTTCGGCCACCCACGCGGCCTGGCCACCCTGTTCATGACGGAGATGTGGGAGCGGTTCAGCTTCTACGGCATGCGGGCGCTGCTCGTCGTGTATCTGATCTCCGGCGGCCCCGACGCCGACAAGGACGCCCAGGGCGGCGGTCTGGGCATGCCCGAGGCCGACGCGGTGGCCATCTACTCCGTCTACATGGCGATGGTCTACCTGCTGGCCATGCCCGGCGGCTGGTTCGGCGACCGGGTATGGGGCCCGCGGAAGACGGTCGCCATCGCGGCGAGCGTCATCATGGCGGGTCACCTGACGCTGGCCGTGCCCGGCGAGGCGATGTTCTTCCTCGGCCTGGTGCTCGTCGCGCTCGGCTCGGGCCTGATGAAGGCCAACATCTCCACGATGGTCGGCCAGCTCTACAGGGGCCCGCAGGACCCGCGCCGCGACGGTGGCTTCACCGTCTTCTACATGGGCATCAACCTCGGTGCCTTCTTCGCGCCGCTGGTCATCGGCACGGTCGGCCAGCAGTACAACTGGCACCTGGGCTTCGGGCTCGCCGCCGTCGGCATGGGTCTGGGCCTGATCCAGTTCCTCATCGGCTCGCGGCACCTCGACGCGCAGAGCAGTGTCGTCCCCACCCCGCTCTCCGCCGAGGAGCGGAACTCCACGCTGATCAAGAGCCTGCTCTGGCTCGTCGTCGCCGCCGTGTTCTACGGCGTCGTCACCTTCACCGGGAACTTCACCCTCAACTGGGCGCTGGTCCCGATCACCCTGCTCGGCCTGGTCATCCCGGCCGCGGTGCTGGTGCGCATCAAGCGCGACAAGGAGCTCACCGCCGTCGAGCAGACGAAGGTGAGCGGCTACATCTGGTTCTTCGTGGTCGCCGCCATCTTCTGGATGATCTACGACCAGGGCGGCTCCACGATGGCCGCCTTCGCGGAGACGAAGACCGCCGGCGAGGTGTTCGGGATCGACTTCCCGTCGTCCTGGTTCCAGTCGCTGAACCCGCTGTTCATCATGGCGCTGGCCCCGGTCTTCGCCTGGCTGTGGCTGTGGCTGGCGCGCAGCGACCGGGAGCCCACCACCACGGTGAAGTTCGCTCTCTCGCTGCTGATGATCGGCGGCTCGTTCTTCGTCTTCGTCGTGCCGATGCTGATGGCCGCGGACGGCGCGAAGGCCAGCCCGATGTGGCTCGTCTCGATCTACCTGATCCAGACCGCCGGTGAGCTCTGCCTCTCCCCCGTCGGCCTCTCCGTGACGACCAAGATGGCTCCGGAGAAGTACGCCAGCCAGATGATGGGTGTCTGGTTCCTGGCCGTCACCGCCGGCGACTGCATCACCGGGCTGCTCTCCATCGGCGGTGTCGACCTGAGCGGTTCCGCCGTGGTGGCGACCGAGGCCACGATGGCGGTCCTGGCCGGTGCCGGGGTCTACGCCTACCGGAAGAAGATCATTCAGCTGATGGGCGACGTCCGCTGACCTCTCCGGACGCCGCTGCCGGACGGGACCGGGCCACGGTCCCGTACGGTCCGCAGGGCCCCGCACGCAGCCGCGTGCGGGGC